>NZ_JBIQFG010000001.1:0-253582 GCF_045369345.1 Ureibacillus sp. 179-F W5.1 NHS
TTTTGCCTCCAGCTTCCTTCAGATTCCGCGTCGCCACGGACACCCTTGCTCTTAGCTAACCTCTACTTCAGTCTTCGGGGTTCGGGACTTGCACCCTATAGTTCATAAGCATGCCGGGCGCACATTAAAAAGAAGCAGAGATAAAATCTCTACTTCTTTCCTATTAGTCTTTCAATTTTAGCTGAAGATCTTCAATAACATATACTTGTTCAGCTACCCGTTCAATAAATGTACGATCATGGGAAACGAGTATAATCGTCCCTTCATAAGCGTTTATAAAGTTTTCTAATGCTTCAATTGCTTGAATATCTAGAAAGTTGGTCGGTTCGTCTAACAATAAAATATTATACTCTCCTAAAAATAATTGGCATAGTTTCAAACGAATTGCTTCGCCACCACTTAATGACTTAACATTTTTCTGAAGATCTGTGCCGCCAAACTGCATGGAATGTAAAACACTACGCAAAAGTCCTTCATCGTAACCCGAACTGTTTTTTACCATTTCCCAAACGGTTTCATCCATTATAAATTGATAGCTCAATTGATGAAAATATCCAATTCTCGCTTTTGGAGAAATGGTTAATTCAGAAGCCTTGTTTGCAATTTGTGAAAGCAACGTACTTTTCCCACTATCATTACTACCCGTAATCGCGACTGTCTTACCAAGAGGTAGCTGGAAACTGGTTTCATTTAGTAATACTTTATCCTTAACTTGAAGCGTAAAACGATCAGCCATAATTGGAAACTTATTATGCAACTCTATCGCTTTTGACTGCCGAAAAACGATTGGTCTATTTTCTTTAACCGCTTCCACTTCTTGTAGTTTCTCCATTCGTTGTTCGATAGCCTTTGCTGCTCGCTGAATTGATTTTTGACTTGTACCTTTCGATTTGGTCATAAAGGACTTATTTGGCTTAGCTTTTGCTTCTTTTTTCGACAGGCGACCAGCTTGCGCAACCTTTTCTGCTTTTTTCATTTTTTCTTGCGCAGCTTTTTCAAGACGCCCCTTTTCTTTTATAAACTGTTCATGGGCTTGCCTTTGCAGTTGCTGTTCTACCTTTTTTTGTGCCAAGTATTCACTATAATTCCCCGAATATACATGAACTTCCCCTTCTTCAATTTCCCAAATGGTTGTCACTAGTTCATCTAAAACAGCCCGATCATGACTAATTAAAACGAGAGCCCCATAGTAATACTTCAATTCATCAAGTAAAAAGGAAATACCTTCTTGATCTAAGTGGGTTGTTGGTTCATCAATGAGTAACGCTTCATAATAGTGGGTAAACAATTGGGCCAGTTTCAATCGGGTTTGCTCCCCACCACTTAACTGATGGGAATCTTTTGGAACACCTAACTTTCCAAGTAACGCCACGTCCGCTTCAATGGTTGATGGGGCTTCCAGTTGTTCAAAGTATCCACTCTCTATATGACGGTGAATTTTACCTTTTGCTGGTTGGACGATACCTGCTAATAATTTTAGTAAAGTGCTTTTCCCTGCACCATTTTTACCGACAATTCCGATTCGGTCAAATTGATGTATCGCTAATCTTTCTATCTTTAAAATTTCTTTATCTAAAAAAGTTACTTCTACTTGTTGTAATTCAAAACAAATTTGTTCCATCTTTGCTACCTCCGAAAAATAGTTTTTTCGTATCGATAGCTAGAATCGATACGAGCTTCAATGCCAAGCTCGTATCAATAAAATAATAAAAATTGCATTGTCCTTCCTCCAACTCATTTAATATGTTAGTAAACAACAAAAAACACAGGCGGCATGCCTGTGTTTTAGAGTAAAGGGAAACCATCTTCCATTAATGTAGAAATTTCTCGATTATAACTAATGAAAAAAGGTAGAAAAATCTACCTTTCTAATTAATCATATGAACTACTTTTAAAGTAGTTATGAAAATACATCGCTCATTTCCTCACGAGACTAAAATCAACAGTCTTTTATGAGATGAAGATTATTAAAAAAGGACAGACTTATCCCATCTACTCTGTATACACAAAACAGAGCCTTTGAACATATTCAATTATTTGTTCAAAGATAGGTAACGAAGTCTCATTGAATGGGTCATTTTTTAATAATCCTCCTTAACAGCTAAATACAGTGTTAATTATAGAATAGCCTTTTTAATACAGTCAAGATAAAGTGATGTATCCTCTACGATTAACTTACCAATCAAATCAAAAAGCTTCTCCAGATGTAAATGGAGAAGCCTTACAGTAAAAAGTAGTTCATCATTAATTATTATTCCATCCGTTTCATATCTCGAATAGCTTGTATTGATAATCGAACAAGTAAAACAGCACATAGGAACAAACCTAAATATGATGCGGTATTTAAATAAATGGCATATGCTGAATGGATGAATTGGGAAATGGCTAACAACGCAACCGAAATAACACCAAAAGTAATCCCGACTAAAAGTAAGACAAACTTCGAAAACAAATGGGTAATAAATTTGGCATTATTTTTATCTGAGAAGATATCGTGATGCAATATTACCTTTCCATCTTCAACCTTTTTAAACAATTGGTCGACCCGTCGAGGAATCTTCCTTAAATTCGGTATAATTAAAGCTAACTCTTCTTCCAAACGGTCCTTAGTTGCCCTCGGTTCTTTAAACGGTTTTTTCAACGCTAGTTTTAAATAACTACTTGAAAACAATTTCGCTTCTTCAAACATATTGAAATTGCGATCAATAATTCTTAACGTTCCATCTAATGTAACAATCACTCGTAACGCCACACTAACTGATGGGTAAAATTGTAGTCCGAAATCTCGAATCACTGTAAAAATTGAATAAATAATTTCATCTGTTCGAATCCGTTCAACATAAGAGATTTTTAAAATAATTTGACTGATGGCTTGCTCTAACTCAAGTCGGTCTACTTCCCTCGTATTTTTCACTAATAGGGAGATTCCATCATATAAAATCGAAGCATCATTTTGTTGAATCCCAATAAAAAATAGTTTCAACCCTTCTTGTTGAGCAGCTGACAGGCGGCAAACAGCACCGAAGTCTAATAAAGTAATTTCCCCAGTATTTAAATCGTAATGAATATTACCTGGATGGGGATCTGCGTGAAAAATCCCCGAAACTAAAGCTTGTTCTAAATAAGAGAAAAGTAAAGTTTCCGCTATTTCATGACGATTGTCGATATCGTATTGGGCAAGATTTCCTAAGCTAACGCCCGTTGCCAATCCCATTATTAAAATATTTTCATTACTATATTCTTCATATACCTTTGGAATCTTTACTTTTAAATCACTCTTTTTCATTACATTGTGGATTTGGATCATATTACGAGCTTCTATTTTAAAATCGATTTCTTCCCGTAATGAAGAAACAAATCCTTCTGCTAAGTCTCTAAAACCAAGGTTTTCCGCCCATTGGGATTTACTTGTGACCCAATTGGCAAATTCCATTAAAATGCTTAAATCTTCTCGCATAATTTCCTTTACTTCAGGACGTAACAATTTCACGACAACTTCTTCATTTGTTTTCCGTAAAATCGCTCTATGGACTTGCCCTATAGACGCAGCAGCAATCGGCTTCATATTAAAATAGGAAAATACTTCATTTATTTCACCGCGCAAATTTTGCTGCAATGTTTCTTTTACTTGATTTTCAGAAAGCTGTGTTACATTATCTTGTAATTTCTCCAGTTCTTCTATAAAAATCGGGGATAGGAATTCCTTACGTGTCGAAAGCACTTGTCCGAACTTAATAAAAATACCGCCACATTGTTCAAGGGTATCCCTTAAGGCGATAGCTAATTCCCGATCTGAATCTCGATTTCTAGCATATTTCATTGTTCTTGTAATGCCATTTTTTACAGCAATACTTAAAACGGTTCGTAATCTTTTTTGATGACGCCAATAGCCGATAATTCTTTTAATAATAAATTTTTTCCCAACATTTCTACCATTACTATCATTTAATGCAATCGGATCAAATAATTCAAAGAATAAGTAAATAAGCATCGAAATAAGGAGCATACTACCGATCCACAATAAAGTAGAAACATTCATCACACTTTTAATTGTATATAAAGAATGTTCTGCTCCTCTTAAGTACGTATACCAAAAGATAAAAGTTGTAAAAGAGACACTAATGAAAACAGAAAAGAGTCGCTTAAAAATATTCACATTAGAACCAATTAATCGCCCACTAACAAAAAAGATGAAAATGGATACGAATAATATTTGAACGATTGGTATTATAAAGCTCATTCCCCTCACCCGCTTTCTTTAGGATATAAGTTACAAAGACTTTATAGAACAATCCACCTGCACTTCTACATTGCCTCTTAGCGCTCTACTAATCATACAGTTTTCTTCCGCTTTCATAGCCAATCGATTAGCTAACCGCACATTACTTTCATTGGCCTCATGAAGGAATATTTCAATATGATGAATAATTCTTTTATATGTAAATATATTATTTTCCACTTGTACAACACCATCTGATTGAAGGGATAATCTTGCTTTTATATCCGACCGTTCTAACATCGCTGCAAGGGAAATCATATAACAACCTGCTGCGGCACTTAATAATAATTCATCGGGATTTGTTCCAATTCCAGGACCATCCATTTCTTTTGGAATTGATATCGTCGTTTTTAAATTTTCACAGGCAATCTCACCTGTATCATTTCTTCCTCCATCCCATCCTGTTTGGAGCTTAAAAACATGTTCAACTGCATTTGACATAAATTTCCCACCTCTCTAGTTTTAACTATACCACCCATTTAACAATGATAAGAAGTAAAAACCCACCAAAATGTAAGAAAGAGGATCCACATAAAGTGAATCCTCCATGTATTAAATTTCAATTGTGGTCGTTGTTAAATCTGAAGTTAACCCAACAGAATGAATCGTTAATTGGGTAGAACCTTTTGTAAAAATAACACCATGGAGCTTTCCTCGTTCATAGATAGCTCCCCCACCATCTATACCAATCTTTTTTTGACAAGATGAAACCCAAACGTTACTTGATTTGTCTTCATTTAATAATACGGTTGGTGTGTGTCCAAATACAACAATTTCCTTTGCTAAATGGGGAACATTGAAAAACTCTTCCCTAATCCAATAAAAGTCATCCTTTTTCGACTCACGAAAATTTTCTACATTAGCCGATATTCCTGCATGAACGAAAAGATAGGGATCCCATAAATAAAATCTTCTTAAATTTTTCATAAACTCGATTATTTCTTTATTTTCTTTTTGAATCTTCGCCGTAATTTCCTTTACTGAAAAATGATCAGAAACGATTGAGAAAGTTGGGGCATCATAAAAACTTTGAACGGTAGCAGCTCCACCAACCTTTGGATTAAAATAAAATTCCGAAAGGTCGTCAGGTTTTTCTAACCAATTTAAAAAGAGCTGTTCGTGATTCCCACTTAAAGCAACCGCATCATAGTCTTCTACTAGCTGCATTACTTTTTTAATCACTTTCACACTATCTGGACCACGATCAATATAATCTCCTAAAAATACTAATTGTTCCTCATTTGGATTCCATTTGTCTAACAATTTTTCCAAAAGATTATAACAACCATGTATATCTCCTATAGCAAAAACTTTCTCCAATGCACACACCCCATTTAAAAAACAAGCTTTTTAATATTGATACGTATGATTTGATTATACTTTTATAACTTTTCAAGTTCTTTATTCTTACTATATCATATTCAATTCGCAAATTTTTTATATCTATAAATATTAGAGCGTTTTCTTTATTTTAAGCCAATTTTTCCTTGTTAACTAAGCCTTTTAAAAGAAATAGTAGATGGCTTTTAATCGTTATGAAAAAGAATAAAAAATTTTTTTATTTTAAGTAGACATTTTAAAAATTACCAGGTATAATAAAGAGAATAATTATATTGCTTCATATCTAATGAATTCACATGTTACAAAAAGTAATCGTGAACGTTCGGTACTTTTTGTAATGTGTGAATTTTTTTATAGTATTTTGAAGTAATTGGTTATTGATTAAATTTTTTGGAGGTCTTTTAAAATGACACAAGGTACAGTAAAATGGTTTAACTCAGAAAAAGGTTTTGGATTTATCGAAGTTGAAGGTGGAAACGACGTATTCGTACACTTCTCTGCTATCCAAGGCGACGGCTTCAAAACTTTAGAAGAAGGTCAAAAAGTTGAATTCTCAGTTGAAGAAGGAAACCGTGGACCACAAGCTTCTAACGTAGTAAAACTTTAATTTACTATTTAAAGGGCAATCTCAAATTGAGATTGCCCTTTTTTCATTAGTTAAATATTTGTTTAATGTATCCATAATACTCGGATTGGGTAGAACAACAAAATTCCCGTTGAATACTTTTGCAATTTTCTACGATGGTATCGAAAGTATTTGGTTTGCTTATTAAATACCCTTGAACTGCATCACATTCACTATTTACTAAATAGTTAAATTGCTCCATCGTCTCTACACCTTCAGCAACAACATTCAATTTAAAATGTTTGGCCAGTGAAATGATTAAATCAATTAATGGTTTATGATTTTCTTCATTCATATTTTTAACAAACTCCCGATCAATTTTTAAACAATCGATTGGTAAGTCCTTTAAAAAAGAAAGGGACGAGTAGCCTTTACCGAAATCGTCTAACGCAATGGTTACGCCAATCCCTTTCAATTCATGTAAAATCGGCGTTAAAAATTTCGTATTCATCGTCATACTTTCAGTAATTTCTAGCTGGAGACATTCCGGTGAAAGTTTGGTTTCGTGTAATATCGTTTCAACAACTTGTACAAAATTTTCATGGAAAAGTTGTCGTAAAGATAAATTTACAGCAACTGTTACTGGTTGTTGAATAACTTCCTGCAATTCCTTTGTTTGTCGACAGGCTGTTTCTAATACCCATTTTCCAATAGGAACAATTAAACCCGAATCCTCAGCAATTGGAATGAATTCTGAAGGTGGAATTAACCCCTTTTGTGGATGCTTCCAACGTACTAGGGCCTCCATCGCGATGGAATGCTTTGATTTCAACTTCAGTTGTGGTTGATATTGAAGAAATAATTCATTGTTTTGTAATGCTTTATATAAATCATTTTCTAACATTAATTGCTCTTCACGAACAGTTAACATAGAAGGTTGGAAGAAAGTAAATTGTTCGGGAGATTTACTCGCTTCATATAAGGCAAATTGAGCATATTTAATGATATTTTCTTCTGTTTGTGCATCTTTTGGATAATAGGCAATTCCAATATTCACTGTTATGTTTAATGAAAAATGTTGGATACAAAATGGCTTCTCCATCATTTCAATAATCTGTTTACATAAGTTTTGAATGACCTCTTCATCATTATTATCCTCGATTAAAATTAAAAATTGATCTTCCCTTAACCTTCCAAATAGATAACTCGGAAAATACGTATGTAATCTATCAGCAATCATTTGAACAATCCGATTTGTATAAAAGGAACCTAACGAAGTTTTAATCGTGGTTAAACGATCAATTTTCATTACTAATACCGCTTTGCTAGAAGTATCATCAGCTAAGTTTTCCTTAATTTTCTCTAGTAAATAACGTTCATTGGGTAATTTCGTAATTTCATCGTAGTAAGCCATGAAATGTTTTTCTTTTTCTGAATCATTCAACTTTTGTTCAGTATCCTGCAAGCTTTTCACTGCTCCGTCATAAACACTTTTGAACTTAGCAGCTAAATAAAGTTGGGCAATAATAATAAGAGAAAGAATAATACCATAAACACTAGTAACTTCATTTAAAATTATTAAAAAACTAATTAAAGTGATAATGATCACATTAGTTATTAAATAGACAGAGTTATTTTTATACAAGAAAAAAAAACTATCATTAACGTTCATCATTATCCCCCCATTTTAAATCAAAATGACTATCCATAAATAAACATTTATAGGTATTTTGAAATGATGAAATTTCATTTAATTAGTTTTAATTTAATACTATAAATTAGGGGGATAAACTTTTTGTACACTATTTTATACTAATTTGCAGGGTTGTTTGCCTCAACCTTTTTCAACAATTGATTTAATTCATTTTTATATTTCTCATAAATTTTATCATGGCCTAATGCTTGAAAAACTGTGAAGGCACGGTTACATTTTTCTATACCTTCAGAAACATTATTGTCTACTATGTCAATCATACCTTCATAAAACAATGTCAATGTTTGTTCAAAAAACTCTGTGTTCTCAGTAAAATAACTTTTATTCTTCTCTAAAATAAGTTTAGAATATTGATATTCTTCATGTTTTATACTTAATTCTAGCAAATTAAAAAATAAGAAACTAAGTACTTTGCTATCCATATTTAAATCTTTATATTTATCCGCTCGGTATAATAGTCTTTTTGTCATTAAAAACGCTGTTGAAGGAGTAAATAAGAACATAAAGTTGTTTAGTAAAACCAATTCATGATAACACCATTCATCTATACTTAATAAATAATCTGCTATTTCATCAATATGTTCTTTATTAATTTTTTCTCGTTCAAAATTATGTTCTATAGCATCACAAAGTATATATAAATGTTTTAAAAATAAATCCCCTGTATCCTCATATTTCTTTTTAACTTCAAATTTAATTTTTTCAATTTCATCAAGTTTTCCTGCATAGAACAATTTTAAAACATAGTTAAATTCGTTCATTTTAGTAGACTTTTTATAGTCATTTTTTATATAGAAAAATTCATTATAAGTCACATTACAATATTCCAATATTTCAGTCAGTTTGTCAGATGATATACTATTCTTTCCCGACTCAATTCTTGCAATATATGGACGTGTCATACCGATTGCATCTGCCAAAGCTTGCTGTGTAATGTTTTTGTTTTTTCTGATGTATCTGATAACTTGACCGATCTCCATATTAGCCTTCCTCCTATTATAGATTTTATTATGTATAATATAGTTTACACTTTTATAGTACTTTTTTCTTTCTAGTACAATTTAATTATATTAAATAATTAAAGAAAGGATTGAGTAAATTGAAAAAGAAGTATTCTACAATCTTTAAAATGTTGTTTGTCGCTACAGCTTTAATTATTTCTACTGAACCAACTATTCAACCTTTTTGGTGGCTTGCAGGATACTAATTTAGTTTAGTAACCTAAAACGAAAAATCTTTAGTTATTTTAAAAATCTATGGAATCTCTTTAAAATCGTAAATTCTGCCTATTCTATTAATTCAGTTTTGTAATTGTTCTCCTCCTTTTATTAGGAGGATTTTTTTTATGGCGCGATAACATCTACCAATTATTATATCTTTTTTCCATCCTTTATATTAACTAATAAAACCGTTTAAATTATATTTGGATTCGCCAATAGAGAAAGGATACCGTTTAAAAGTCATTTCTTTTAAAAGGTATCCTTCCATTTTTCATTATCCACTTAATAATACAAGGGGCGCTTATCGGTTACAAAACGTTCGATTGTAACTTTTCAAAAGTACACCCTTCATAATCATTAGCAGCTACTTGATCACAAATAGCTTTATAGTTATTCAGACCTCCTACATAAATAACAAAGCCCCGCTGTTCGCCATCGATGTTCGCCCCAGTATACCAAGAATTTGTATAAGGATATAATGTTTGATTTGCAAGGTCATCACATTGTTTAGCCCATTCGAGTTCGGACTCTTTTTGGGCTTCAATCGTTTGAATTCCCTTTTCCTCTAAATATTCAATACACTGGTCAACCCAATCGACATGCTGCTCAATAGCTGCTGGCATATTCGTCAAAACGGAAGGACTTTGTGGACCTGTTATCATAAAGAGGTTCGGGAAACTTTCCATCATTAAACCTAAATATGTTTTAACATTTCGTCCATCTTCCCATTTTTCTTGAATCGTTTTGCCATTGCGCCCTTCAATATCGATTTTTAGCAATGAACCTGTCATTGCCTCATAGCCCGTCGCATAAATTATGACATCACATTCCACCGTACCGTTCTTTAACTGAACACCATTTTCCACAATTCGTTCGATTGGATTATCCTTTAACGATACGAGATGGACATGGTCTTCATTAAAGATTTCATAGAAGTTCGTACCAATGATTAAACGCTTTGTCGTTATATAATAATTTGGATGGAGTAATTGGGCTGTATCACGATCCTCTACAATTTCATCAATTTTATCACGTACAAATTGAGAAACGACAAAGTTTGCTTCTTTATTTGCAGAAACATCTGTAAAAACTGAGCCAAGGGAAAGACCGCCCGTTTCCCAAATATGTTCTAATTTTTCTTTTTGTTCTTTAGCGGAAAATGCTGTTGCTGATTTCCCGGTTGTATATAAACGTATTCCACCAGGAGTATTGAAGAACGCTTCTCGAATGTCCTTATAATTGTTGATCGCTTGTTCTTGTTCCTCCTTACTTAATGGATGGTTACGAGCTTCTGCAACATAATGGGGAGTTCGCATTAACAAAGTCATTTCTTTTGCTTCCTTCGCCACTTCTTGCATCGTTTGTACACCACTGGATCCATTACCAATCACAACTACACGTTTTCCTGTAAAATCAACCTTATCATGGGGCCATCGACCTGTATGATATTGTTCACCTTTGAAACTTTCAGAACCTTCAAAAGGTGGAATATTTGTTGTAGATAAACAACCGACACCACTAATCAAATATTTCGCTTCAAAGATTTCACCCTGATCCGTTGAAATTTCCCATTGCTTTGCTTCTTCTTGGAATTTTGCCTTCGTTACCCTCGTTTTTAACTGAATATCCGGTCGGAGATTTAGTTCATCTGCGACGAAATTTAAATACTGTAATATTTCTGGTTGAGAAGCATATCGATCTTTCCAACGCCATTTTTTATATAACTCTTCAGAAAATGTAAAACTATAATAAATCGAATCAGAATCACATTTTGCACCAGGATAACGACTCCAATACCAAACTCCGCCTACTCCATCTGCTGCCTCTAGTACTCTTGCTGATAAGCCTCTTTCCCTCAACTTATGCAGCATATATAATCCAGCAAAACCAGCTCCAATAATAATGGCATCATATTGTTTTACATTCATAAAATCCCCCCTATTTATTTGACGTTCGTAGGAATTGTCGTTAAAAATTGTGCAATCGCATCCACTGTTGCTTTTGTTTCTTCCGCAAACACAGCCATGTTGCTGAAAAATCCATGAATACTTCCATCAATTTGAATATATTTTACTTCCACACCAGCTTGTTGCAATTTTTCGCTATATTGTTTCCCTTCATCCAATAACACATCATTTTCCGCAGCAATTATCACCGCTGGCGGTAAAGCGCTTACATCTTCAAGCAATAAAGGAGAAACGTAATGATTTTTATACTCTTCTTCATTATTGACATAATACTCGCCAAACCAAATCATCAAATCTTTATCTAATCCGTAACCATTCGCAAACTTGTCGTAAGAAGAAGTTGTAAAATCTAAGTTTGTAACAGGATATATCAATGCTTGCGCTTCAATAGCTGGACCATTTTTTTCTTCACTTAAAATCGTCATAACTGTTGCTAAATTTCCGCCGGCAGAATCGCCCCCCACAACAATTTGGTCGGCAATACCATTTAACTCAGCTGCATGCTCATGTACCCAACAAAGGGCTGTGTAACTATCTTCTACTGGAACAGGGAATCGATATTCAGGTGCTAATCGATAATCAACCGATACGACAACCCGTTGCGTTTTTTCAGCTAATAAACGGCAACCTGCATCTGATGTGTCTAAATTTCCAATTACCCAGCCACCGCCATGGTAATATACAAAAAGCGGGAATGGTCCTTCTCCTTCAGGTGTGTAAATACGAACGGTAATCTCGCCACCATCAACGGAAATTTGACGATCCTCCACCTTTCCAACCGATGGTACTTCAACCCCTTCAGGCGCAGGTGCTAAACTCATCATTTCACGTACTTGTTCTGCAGATAATGTTTGGAATTTTGGACCGCTATAAAACCCTTCTAAATACAGCTTTGCATTGTTTGTTAATCCCATTTCAACAACATCCCTTTCTTACATAATATTTGCAGACGTATTGTATGCATATTTATCGTAACAAAGGTTCTTTTTTCAGAATATTCCTACTTTTAGTTGTCCCTATTATTCTATTTAGTATAAAATGATGACAACAATAGTACTTTTTAGAGGGATAAAAGCATATAAATTTATGAAGGGGTGATAGAGTTGCAGATAACTTCTTGGTCCATTAAAGAACAATTAAAAAGGGGAAGCCAATTACAAACACAGGAAGAACAAATATGTCATCTACTGTTAACGTTAGAACAATTACTTGACAGTGAAAAACTGTCCTTCTTTCGGTACAGTCCAGTCGGTTATGTTGGCGAAGGAATAGCCGAGCTTGAAAAGGGACAATTCCACTCATTAACACATATTCGAGATGATATTCGTTCGCTACCTATCATTAAAAAAGCTGTCGATAATCATAAACCTGTCTATTATACAGGTCAAGATATCATTACTCTTATCTCTAGTCGCTATCAACGGGCAGTTCCGCTAAAAGGTTTATTAGTCGTTCCTATCGTTGTGAACTTTATGACCATTGCCTACATTTGTTGCGAATATATTGAAAGCGCTTACGAAATAGAAGCGTCCCTTATCGAACAACTGGCACTCTTTGGAAATCTAGCTGGTGAAATGCTTATACAATCTCAAACGATTACCCATCCAAAACTAAGCCCTAGGGAAAATGAAATTTTAAGGGCACTCGCCAACGGATTTTCGACAAAAGAACTAACAAATATCCTTTGTTTAAGTGAATCAACCATTAAGCAATATATTAAATCTGCCCTTATAAAACTCGGTGCGAAAAACCGAGCCCATGCTGTATCGTTATTCCTAGCTCAAAAATTATAAGCCCCAATTCGTTAAATGAATTGAGGCCTTCTTTTTACTTATTTAAATACTAATATCCCTTTTTTGGAAGAAGGTAAATGTAAGTGCCATAAAGATAATATAGTATACTGCTAAAATGAGTAATGACATTGGCAATGTCACATCTTGAAGGATGTTATCCTCCAATGCATAAACCGTTAAATCTAAGTGAGGGAAAATTAATAATTTCGCCCACGCAAACTTTTCTGCGATTAATACAATGATACCGCCAAGTGTAGACGATAGGAACAAAACAAATATACCAATCCCTACTGCCAATGCTTGACTTTTAAAGATTGTCGACAACATGAAGGCAATGGATACAATTATTAATAAGCTTGGTAAGTAATACAACACTTTTAATAAAAACTGATCTCCAACAACAGCTAATTTATAGCCTTCCAATGTTGTCTCAAAGAATTTCGCGTTAAAATCTCCTGCTCCAAATAAAACCAACCCAACGATATAGCCGAAAATAATAAGGGCTACTAGTAATGAAAAGGAATAGATTAGCGTTGCAATATATTTTGAGAGAAGAATTTCCCATCGGCGATGTGGTCGAATTAATAATTGTTTAATTGTTCCATCGGCAAATTCAGAAGACACAACGGCACTTCCTACAATAACGGAGAACAATGTAATCAACATCGTCATTCCAATTACTGTCCCATTCATAAAATGCCAACTACTATAAGCATTAGGGTCAATGTTTTCATCCAGATAGCTTTGATTTTGCTGTATTAAATCCATCGTCCATTCATCATCAGGATTTTCTTTCAATATTTGTTGATATTCATTTATTTCAGCTTGGACATCCTCACGCCAATTAGGATCACTTGGGCCTAAATCAAATACTTTTTGTTGAATGACTCCAACTGCAATGACAGCTAAAAATAAAATAATGATATAAATCCAACTAGCCTTCTTTGCGAAAATTTTCGTTAACTCATTTTTAATTAGCGAGATCATTATTTTTTACCTCCCTGTTCACCCTTACTAGTTAATGCTAAGAAACGATCTTCAAGGGTAGTCGTTATTGGATGAATACTATATACTTTAATGCCATTGTTCACTAACAATAGATTCACATCGGCAGTTGTTTCTTTGTCTACTTTTATGGAGAATTGTTGTCCCTCTTCAACTTCAACTTTCCAATCATTTGTTAGTTGATGCTCTTTTAACAGTTCAAAGGCTTTATTTACATCATCCACTTCAAATTGAACCGTTGGCACGAATTGTTCTTGATTCGCTAATTGATTAATAGAAGAAACATGGATAAGTTTCCCCTTTTCAATAATGGCAAAACGATCACACATTAACTCCATTTCCGATAATAAATGGGAAGAAACAATTACGGAAATTCCTTGTTTCGTAAGTGACCGTAAATAGTCTCTAAATTCTCTTATTCCTTGTGGGTCAAGTCCGTTTGTCGGTTCATCTAGGATAAGTAAGGAAGGATTATGTAATAAGGCTTGTGCCACTCCTAAACGTTGGCGCATACCTAGCGAGTATGTTTTTACTTTTTGATGAACAGCATTCTCTAAACCAACTAATTTAACAACTTCTTTAATACGTTCTTCCGTTACTTCACGCGTTGCCATATTGGCGTAATGCTTTAAGTTTTTATAACCGCTCATATATTTATAAAATTCTGGGTTCTCAACAATGGCCCCCATTTCACTCATCGATTCTTTAAATTGTTCATCGATATTATAACCATTTACAAATACTTCGCCCTTTGTCCGACCGATTAAACTAACAATCATACGGATTATCGTCGTTTTCCCTGCTCCGTTCGGGCCAAGTAAACCGAAAATTTCACCCTTCTCTACTTCAAAACTTACATCATCAACGATGACCTTATTTTTCACTTTTTTTGTTAAAGAACGTACTTCTAACGCCTTTTTCGTCATTACCTCTCCCTCTTTCTTCCATGAAAGTTTGTATAATATCCTTCCACCTTCATTTACGTCATAATTTGGAAAAAGTTTCATTTTATTTATTTAATATATAAAACACGTCGGAAAAAGTTGGTGAGGAATGAATTTAAAAAACAAATTAGATTTAAAAGGAGAGGAAGAGAAAATTAGTTGTATTATCGAAAAGGAGATTTATATTTGGAGTTTTTTTAACATAGTGATTCATAAGTAAATATCGTAAGATTCCATTTAATCTATTTAGAATTCATTAGGGATATTGGTTTAAAGAATAGATCTTCTTCAATATCCCATACCACTTGAATTCTGTTAAATTTTCTATCTTACTGATAATTTTTTTCTTTTCCCATTACCTTATTGTTCTCATCGAGTAATAGTTCAGTCATTTGTACATCTGACGGCAATAAAGGGTGTTGACGTATGACTTTTAACATATTTTCAGTGCTAGAATTCCCTTCTAACCAATCCAATACATTGGCTTCAGGAAATTCAGGCTTACAATAGTTAAATAAATAATTTAAAGTTTGGATTTTTTCTTGTAAGTCCTTTTTTTGATTTTCCTCCAGAACGAGGGACGATAAACTTTTTTGTCTATTTTTTTCTTTAGAGGTTACTATAACGATTTTTCCAATATTATGTTGATATACGGTAAGAATAATACTACGCATACTGTTATCAAAAGGCGAGATCACGGGACTACATTCCAAAACAATATTATTTTCTAAATCTATATATTGGTTTTGTTTTATGAAATCTTCCATGTGAACTTCCGTATCAATGATATAGAGTATTTTTTTCTTTTCGTCCATATTCATGAAACACCCACCCCATTATCCATTTAGATTTTCCTTCAAATCCACTTCAACTGATCCATTATTCGAATTGGCTTTGTAAATCGTCCGAAAGCTTAAAAATCATAATCCGTTCCCCTGTTTGTGTACTTATGTCTGTATGGAAACTTACGACTTCTTGACCTGTTAACGTTAAGATAATTTCTTTTAATTCTTCAACACCGGACTCCACTAAATTATTTCGATTCGTTTTGACAGATAGTAAACCGTCTTTATCTTGACATACAGAGTATTCAGCAGGAGTTAATATTCCCTTTAATACAACGATGACCATATCACGTACAATATCTGATTTAACCGAAACGGATCCTCTGCCAAGATAGCTTTTTTCCCAGTGGGTTAACGCTTTACTAATTTCCGCTTCAACATTACCTTTTGTTTTTTCCATCATAACTCCCCCTCATTTCCACCAAACACAATTACAAATTCAACTATATAAACGTTTCTATTCTTTTTTTGTATAGCCTTTTCAGCTTCAATTGAAGTCTCTATGTCCAACTCTCCCAATATCCTTCTGAATCAATGGATGCTAAGCGAATCCATCCATTTTTCACTTTTTGATGAAAGGCTTGATTTTTATCGAGTATTCGTTGCACATATTCCGTCGGTGCTTCAATTACTACAAGCAATCTTAAAGGCTCATGATAAATCTCTTGATCTGATTGCATCACCGATTGCCATGGAAGTCCACTCAAAAGGTCACTTGCGTTTCCTTGCATGACTCCAATTCCAGCAGTCACTGTTTGAGTCGTTTTATTTCCACTTCCATAATAATGCGGTGCAACGGTGGAAGCATAATATTGCAAATTAATCCATTGGGCTACTGTTACTGGCCCAGCTATTATATTTTCTAGTATTGAACCGTTGTTATCCTTGCGCCAGTCATAATTATGGAGAAAGGCTCTACCATCTAAATGACAATCCTTTGTCAGTTCCCGATTACCGATGATAAACGTTGCATTTCGAGCTAATCCCCATTCTGGTCGAACTTCACTCCAGTCTTCTCCTAACCGTTGAGCATGAGCTTTAGGATTTTTACGATTCCCTTCAATTCCCGGTAATTTTAACAGTCTTTCAGCAACTGCTTGCTCACTTACTTTCGACAATTTATTTTGTATAAAATCAAATGCTTCCTTCGCTTCACTTGAAAGATTAGGTACGTAAATCCACTGTAATTCATCGCTTGTTGTCAGATGCTCAGCAGCTGCAAAAACAGTGTCATGGGGAATAGAAATTCCTTCTTCACCAAGCGCTTTTCTTACTTCTGGCATATTACATAAAGTTGCCAATACCCGGGCATTGAAACCACTAGAGGCTCCTCCACATGCACCACAATCCAATGCCGAAGCATATGGGTTGTTCGTACTATGACTTCCATGTCCACAAATGACGACAAGGGGAGCGAAATGTTCAGTTAACCCCATCATGCGCAAGGCTTGCCGCGCATAAAAAACTCGCTCTTCTTTAGAAAAACCAATAGGCAACTCATCTTTGTTCGTTTGTTCTTGTTGCAGTGTAAGTTCTGTAGATGGTTTACGAAGCCAGTTTTTCCGAAGTTTACGGATTAGCATACCTGTACTTCTTGGGAAAAAGCTACGGGCAATCGTTTGTAAACTATACCAAGGACCTGTAATTTCCGGTAACAACAAGCTGGAAGGTAAGCTTTGTTTCATCGTTTTAAAGGAATAATTTAATAAGTTTACGGATTGTTGGCGTTCTTGATAATTTTTCAACTCCATTGCCGATGCCGTTTCATTCACTTTAAATTGTGGTTTAAACAAAATCGGTAAGGATGGGTGACTATGTTTTTGACCAAGTTCACAAGTTTCTATCGGTAATCCGAAAAAACCTGCCGTTCCAAAAGTTTCAAATGGCCCTGCTTCTTCAAGTTTACGGCGAAAAGGTTCTGAACGCACATCAATACAAAAGGCAAATTGGGCCATTGGTGCCTTGTCTTGTTCTAATGATGCCCGGGAGCCAATCGTTTTCTTTAATTGAACTTCGTAAGTTTGTTCCCATGCTTCTAGCAAAATTCGATTTCGAACGATTTGATCAAATCGATGGGCGAGCGTTAATCTAGCTTCTACTTCTTCAAAAGTTAATGATAACCATGAATTGGTTGGCATGTTCCCCCATTTTGCCCATGCAACAACTAATAAGCGGAAAAGCTCTTCCTCATCTTCTTCTAACTGCGGCAAAGGAAGATAACCTTTAATGAAGGCGTACTCTAAACTTAATCGGACTGCTAAATATTCCGTTACTAAATTTTCTTCCTTGTTGGATTGTTGTGATCGCCAAAGCATCATTCCAGCCCAGCCAGGTAAAGCGAGTAAGTGGGCTTCTAAATACTGTTGAACTTCTAAGTAAGGAATTTGTAAACCTAATAAGGCTGCCATTAATGCTTGGTCTGCTTGCATTGGCAATTCTTTTAGTTCCTTCCGTACAGTACGGTTTATAGCTGGATCGTTAGAAACTAGCTGCCTCCATGCCTCATAAAAACCCTTTTCCCGATTTGGCATAGACCAAGCGGCTTGTGACTCATCCAAATATAATTTACTCCACTTAATCATTTGTCCATTGAGAAGTTGATTCAGTTGCTTTCCATTCATCCTTTCCAAACGCTCACTATACGTTTGTACGTTAGTTTTTTTCGGAAAACTTAACTGATATTGGCTTATCTCCTTTACTACACTCTCCAAATCTGTTGATGATAAAGATTCAAATGAAGTCTCATTTTGTAAAAGAGCTACCTGACAAAATTGAAATGCTACATCACGGGGCAGATTCAGTGACTGTAAATCAAGCCATTGTTGCAGTTTTAATTCTACAAACTCTTGTTTAATATTCCCCTTTTTCCATGCTGACTTTAACACAGCATCACTAGGATAAATGTCTACATTGCTTGTTTCTTTCAGTCGACGTGCGACTTGCTCAAAGGGTTGGTCCTCTAGACTTGCCCAAGGGTTACGTGCCGCAAAATTTGTTATTGGACCGAGGGGCACAATCACTTTACTAGCTGATTCCACTAAATCATGAATATGAAAATCAAGAGTACTTCCATTTCCTTCAATATTGAGTTCTTTGACAACTGTCGTATTCAATGTCACTTCCCTCCTTGAGAAAGTATTTGTTTTAAATAACTTGGATGACTTTCAATCCCCTCTTCATGGGGCTCTCCTAATCGGACAAGCCAAAGATATATCATTGTATATAATTTAGATAAGCGATTTCGTGTAAGCCATAGCCCAATAATACTTACTAACAACAAAATAAAAATGATTAAAATAGCACCAATCGTAGACGTTTGTACTTTTGGCATCGTTTCATATAAAGCATTATGTAAGAGATGGTGGATATAAAAATAAATAATACCTCCTCCTACAAACACAAAAAGACCAAAAATACGCCCTACTTTTCCTAAACCAAAGGCTACAAGTTGTACCCAAGCTAAAAATACACACCACCCTAACATAAAGGCGCTAACTAACTGATAACCTTCTTCTGGAGAAGTGAGCCAATATCCGATTCCTACTAGAAGGGCCAATATGCTTCCTGTAAAAATCCATTTAAAGGGCAACGTTTTTTTCGTATAAACGGTAGACTGGCTATGATCTAATACCGAACCAGCTTGAAGAAACAGGGTAGATTTGAATAAACCATGTAACACCGCATGAATTATGGCAGCGACATAAGCGCCTAACGCACACTGGATAAGCATAAAGCCCATTTGTGCAATAGTAGAACCGACAAGCTGTCGTTTGTAATCTACTTGGACTAACATAATGCCAGTTCCTATTAACACTGAAATGCTAGAAAAAGCAAATAAAAGTATTTGTACGGAACTTCCGGCAAAAAGAGGAGCAAAAAGAGTCAAAATAATTCCACCTGCATTAACAATTCCCGCATGCATTACTGCTGAAATTGGCGTTGGCGCTACGACCGAGTCCAACAACCAACGTTGGAAAGGCCATTGTGCAGCGGGAATAACGACAGCCACGACGAATAGTAAACTAATGCTCGTTTGCTCCCACGAATCAAGCTGGGCCATACTGCTAGCAGTAAGTACATCCGTCAATTGCCAATGATTCGTTACTTCCGTTAACCATACAATGGCTAACGTTAATAAGCCCCAACTAAGGGCAAACAAACAACCACAAATTTTTGCAGCATTTCTTGCCACTTGCCACTCTTTTTTTAATCCAATGAGCAATGTTAATCCGAACAATGTAGCCCCCCAACAAACTAATAACAAACGTAGATCATTACTAAGCCAAGCAACCGAGTCTGCAATCGTAGTCAATGTTAATAGCGTAAAATATTTTCGATAAGCTTTATCGCCATTTAAGTAATGAATACAATACCGTTGTACAATTAAGCTAATCGTCAGCACAAAAAACGCTAACAACCAAGATAAAGAATCAAAATGCAATGGGCCCATGATAATTCCCCCATCATTTGATATAAGGGCCATCAAGGCAATAATAGGCGGTAAAGCAATGAGACCTATATGAATGCGAATAAAAGAAAGGGGCGTATTTGGATTTAAAAAAATGATAGAGCTTAATGCAGCAATGGCAAGCACAATTAAAAATACGATTGGAAACAAACTAGCGTCTAATGAGAAAAACATCTAAACTTCCTCCACTAAACAAAATGGTTTGTAAACAAATAACCTTTCAAAAATGTGTATCCATAGCTTCATAAAAAATCCTTCCCCTCTGCAAATCCTAATTTAAAAAATAAAAAAACCGACAATTTTTAAAGCTAATGGATGGAAAAACCATTAACCTTAGAAAATTGTCGGTTTACTTTTAACTACCTTTTCGGTCTTTAAATAGTCTACCTTATATATACTTTCCTTGTTTTTTATTTTCCTTTTTTAAATAGCCAATCTAATGGATTAACGATTTACTAAAGGTCTAAAAAACAGCTTATAATTATTTATGATTTTAAATTGTATTATTTGGTAAGTGTTCTGTCAAGTTTTCTATATTTATATGCAATTGTTTCTCATAAATATTAGTCAAAATGGCATTGACTTTCACCAGTAGTACAAAGATGCCTCTATACTAATTTACCATCTATATCACTAGTATCTACACCATCGCCAAACCAATTTTTCAGTTTCTCTTTTGCTTGATTTTTTACGTCATCATCAATATACATGGAGACTTGCCATAAAGCTGCAAGAAGCGCCCCTAAATCGTCTGTATATCCTACTCCCGCTGCCAAATCCGGAATTAAATCCAAAGGTAAAATAAAGTACCCTAATGCTCCAATAATGATCGCCTTATTTTTCTTCGGTACCTCTTCCTTTTGTAATACATAATACAGGAGCAATACTACATATACAGCGGTTGAACCAGCTTTTTTCGAATATTTTTTTATTTTGTTCCACAATCCGTCTTCCGAATAATGTTTACTATTGTTTCGAATCGTTTCTTCATCGATTATTTCTGCTTTCCCCTTTAAATCTTCTATTTCTTCCTTACTTAATTCCATTTCGATTACTTCAGGTTGTTCATCTACCCTTTTTTTCTTTTTCAATTTTTCAAACATAAATATCCCCCTAAGCAACGATAATAATTTAATTATATTGTACTTTCCTTCATAACGGAAATGTTGGAAAAGAAAAAGTTAAAAAATGGTCCTAGGTTATCGAAACATTGGAGTTTGTTTATGTACTATTCCGCATTTACTTTATACAGGGTAAGGGGATATGTTTTATAAACTCTTTTAAATCAATTTGATAAAATTGTTCAATGTCTTTTCTTAATCTTCCCTCTAAAGCTATAAATTCTTGGACAGCCTTATCTAAATCAAAAACATTACTAACTTCCCATTGTGCCCAAATAGATTTAATCCGCGCTTTATTAGAAAATGGGATGAGGGAAATAAGGGCACCATCCTCATACTCATCATATTCAATCGTATAGTAATGGAATTCTTTTATATTTTCCTTCGTTAATGTTTCTTTCCATTTAAAAAGTGCTTTATAAAACTCAAGTATAGCTAGCTCTGCTTCGAAATAAATTGCATCGTTTATTTTAATTGTAAACAAGGCTTCTACTGTTAAAATAACAGAAACATCCCTTCGATCCTTATTCGAAATTGCCCCTTTCCCACTAATAAATTCGTAATGAAATGATATTCTATTCGAACTATTTTCCATAACTACCACCTAATGTTTTTTGCTTTACTTATCCACTTTACTACTATTATATAAAAATATAAAAAGTCCTTCTTTGAACAACCTTGATATGCTCAGAAGGACTTTTTTAACTCTATTAATACTAAACTTGTAAACTTCTATTCCACGCAATTGCTTCGTTCGTAATAGCTTCCCAATTTTTTGAAAGAAGCCAGTCTTTTTTTATTAAATCACTTCCTGCACCGACAATTTGAGCTCCTGCTTCAATATAAGATCTAGCTGTTTGAAGATTTATACCACCAGTCGTCATAATCCCAATATGAGGTAATGGACCTCTGACGTTTTTAATAAACTTCTGTCCTAATGTTTCAGCAGGGAATAACTTAATCATCTTTGCACCTGCACTATAAGCAGTCTGCATTTCCGAAGGAGTGAAAACACCTGGAATGACAGGTATGTTTTCACTTATGCACATATTCACCACATCGATGTTCAATGAGGGAGAAACGATAAACTCTGCCCCTGCCTGAATTGCCCTTTCACAATCCTCTACTGTTAAAACAGTACCAGCACCAACGAGTAAATTTCCATCGTTTCGTTCCTTCACTTCCTGTATCATTTCCGTTGCCTTTTCAGAATCTAATGTAATTTCAACAGCTTTAATTCCCCCATCTTTTAACGCTTTCACTAAGTCATGACAAAGAGGGTACGGTATTTTTCGCAAAACAGGTATTAACTGAATCCCTTGTAATTTACTATACATGCCCATCTTCCTAACGTTCTATATTTTCTCGTGTTCCTAAAAACACTTCCACATCTTCTAAATATGGCAATCCTTCATTGTCGCCTTCTACTTGCACGACCATCGCCCCTACAGCATTTGCTAACTGAATAGACTTTTCGACTGACCAATGTTGAATCATGCCATATAAAAAGGCTGCATCAAAGCCGTCGCCAGCTCCTACTGTATCGACTACTTTTTTCACTTTATATCCAGGTACATGAATCAACCGATCATTATCTAGGTAGGCTGCCCCTGCTTCCCCATCTTTTACGACGATATGCTTCATATCATATTGATGTAGGGCCCGAATCATCTCTTCTTCCTTTGTCGTATCGAATAAAATTTCTAATTCCTCTCGACCTGTTAATAAATAGTCAACATATGGCAAGTAAGTTAGCAGCGTTTCCCGTGCTGTTTCCTTCGACCAAAGTTTTAATCGTATATTCGGATCGAAGGATACTTTTACACCATTTTGTTTTGCTATTTTCACGGCTTCCAAAATGACTTGGCGATTTTGTTTTAATATAGCTGGAAAAACTCCCGTTACATGTAAAATTTTCGCCCTTTTAATATAATGAGTTGGTAACTCTTCTACAGTTAATGTTTCCGTTGGTGATTTATGTCGGTAGTAAAATGTTTTACTGTCACCTGACGCATGTACTTCTTTAAAGTTTAATGATGTTGGATAGTTATCGATAAGTTTTACTTCTGAAACATCAATTCCTTCACCACGCACTGTATTGATAATATGTCTTCCAAATTCATCTTTCCCTAAGCGGCTAATCCAACCTGCTTTCAATCCTAAACGGGCACATCCAATGAGGACATTTAATTCCGCTCCGCCGATTTTACGCTTAAATTCATTTACATAGCGTAATGGACCCTTTTCAGATGGATCAAATGTGATCATGCCGTCTCCAATTGTAATAATATCCATATTCATAACCCTCACTAAAACTAGATTTAACGGCCCATCCATCCTCCATCTACAACTAAAACATGACCTGACACGTAATCGGATGCACGGGATGCTAAAAATACTGCTGCTCCCGCCAAATCATCAGCTTGACCCCAACGTCCTGCAGGTATTCGTTCTAAAATCGATTGATTTCGAACTTCATCATTGCGAAGTGCCTCTGTATTGTTTGTTGAAATATACCCCGGTGCAATGGCATTCACTTGTACACCTTGGGATGCCCATTCGTTTGCTAAAGCTTTCGTTAAACCTGCTATCGCATGTTTACTTGCTGTATAACTTGGCACATTAATGCCACCTTGGAACGATAGTAATGAAGCGATATTAATAATTTTTCCTGATTTCTTTTCAATCATTTGATTTCCAATTGTTTGACAGAGAGTAAATACCGAATTAATATTCACATCCATTACACGGTTCCATTCATTTACGTTATGGGCTGCCGCCGGTTCACGATAAATGACCCCTGCATTATTGACTAAAATATCAATCGAATATTTCTCTAAGATTGGTTGAAGATTCGCTTTTAAATTTTCAACATCACTAAGATCAATTAAGAACGTTTCATACGTCCCTTGTAATTCAGCAATTTTATTTTGCGTTTCCTGCATGTTATCTTGGTGTCCAACAAGTATTAAATGGGCACCAGCTGCTGCTAATCCAACGGAAATCGCTTGGCCAATCCCTGTACGTGCTCCTGTCACTAATGCCGTTTTACCTTTTAATGAAAAAAAGTCTAATTGAAAGCTCATCTATCTCTCTCCTTTTCCATCTACTGTTTTAGAGTTAAATTAAAAGAAATGATTACACTATCTACCTAACCAACCGCCATCAATTGCAATCGTAAAACCATGGACATAGTCTGATGCCTGTGAAGCTAAGAAAATGACTGCACCTTGCATATCCTTCCCAGTTCCCCAACGTCCAGCTGGAATACGTTCGAGAATTTGTCTACTTCTTACTTCATCATGGATGAGCGCTTCATTCATTTCTGTCGCCATATAGCCAGGTGCGACACAATTGACATTGACTCCCTTTGATGCCCATTCATTAGCTAACGATTTTGTAAATTGCATAACTGCCCCTTTACTAGCCGCATAGGCCGGTACAGTGAAGCCACCTTGGAAGGAAAGCAGGGAAGCGACATTAATGATTTTCCCATAGCCCCGCTCTAACATTGGTTTGCCAAAGGTTTGACATAAACTAAAGACAGCGTTAGCATTTACGTTCATAACATAATTCCAATCTTCTTGAGGAAATTCCACTGCTGGATGTCTTTTTTGCACACCCGCATTGTTAACTAAAATATCAACTTCCCCTAGCTTTTCTTCTATTAAATGAAGTAATTCTTTATGCATTGGGATGTTCCCAATATCAAAGGCAATAGATACTGCATTTACGCCGAATTGCTCAAGCTCTTTAACTACTTCTGGACTTTCCTTCCTCGAGATAATCGCGACGTTTGCTCCAGCTTCAGCTAAACCTAGGGCAATTTCCTTTCCTAACCCGCGACTACCACCTGTAACAACTGCATTTTTACCAGTTAAATCAAATAATCGATGCATCGGTCTCCTCCTGAAATGCGTATAACACTTTAATCGCATCTGTTGGTGTAGTTAATAATTCAAAGCCTTCCATCGCTTGTTCTGGACTTAAAACATGGGTAATGATCTTTGAAAATTCTTCAAATCTTGATAATAAATCTAAAGCTAATTCCATATCCCGATTTGTATAAACTCGAACGAATTGAATCGATAATTCTTTAAACATACCTTGAATTAAGTTCATTTCCGTTGGCTTTTTATAAGCGGCAACAATGACAATCGTTCCTTGAACTTTCACGATTTCTGTAACTTGAGCTAAAACAGCTGGATGACCTGCACAATCAAATACATAATCGATTCCTTCTTGATTCGTCATATCCGCTAGCTCATTTTCAACATCATCTTTCAACGAATTAAAAGTTTTAAATCCTAATTGTTGGGCTTTTTGTAGACGAAGTTCATTCGCTTCAACGACGATCACTTCTGAAGCACCAAATGCTCGTAATGTTAAAGCAACACATAAACCAATCGTTCCAGCTCCATAGACAACCGCCCGATCTCCAACTAAAAACTTCGCTGTACGAACGGCATGGACAGCTACTGCAATCGGCTCAGTTAGGGCACCAAGTTTTAACGAAACATTTTCCGGTAATGGAATCACTTTATTTGCTTCGACCGCTACATAATCAGCCATTCCCCCATCTACATCAATTCCTACTAATTTCAAATTATTACAAACATGGGATTGCCCGATACGACATGGAATACAAGTACCACAACTAATTAAAGGATTAACCGTCACCTTTGTGCCAATGGGATATTTCGGATGTTCACTTGCAATAGTGGCCGAAAATTCATGGCCTAAAATGAGAGGAGCTTGTGCCCTTGGGTGTGTACCTGCAAATATATTTAAATCAGTACCACAAATACCTGCGTATGCATTTTTTAATAGAACATATCCTGGCGGCACATTCGGCTTATTTACTTCTTTACATTCCACTTTGTTCCCTGCTGTATAAAAAATGGCCTTCACGTTTTTCAACCTTCTTTCTAAAATTTTCCTTACCATATAGGAAAAGCGACCAAAAGTAATTTAACTCATACTTTCGGACGCCCTAATTCATTGCTATTCAATGAGGCCTAGTAACTTCGGTAACCATAATGAAAGATCAGGTATGTAAGTTACTAATAATAATACGACAACCGTGACAGCAAAAAATGGTATTAACGGGCGAATGACTTGTTCGATTTTCAATTTTGCTACACGAGCTCCGACAAATAAAACCGGTCCTACTGGCGGCGTAATCGTACCAATGCTTAAATTGAATACAACCATAATTCCGAAATGTACCGGGTCCATACCAAATTGCAATGCGATTGGTAAGAAAATAGGCGTGAAAATCAAGATAGCCGGTGTCGGGTCCATAAAGGTACCTACAATTAAAAGAACGATATTCATAATGATCAAAATAATGATCATATTATCTGTAAATCCAAGTAACGTATCAGCGATTAGTCTTGGAATTCCTGTAAATGACATCACCCATGACATAATAGTAGAAACACCTATTAAGAAAATAACAATTGCCGTTGTGCGGGTTGATTCTATTAAAATTCTAGGTAAATCTTTTATTTTAATCGTTCGATATATAAACGAAAGCAATAAAGCATATACGACGGCTATAGCCGAACCTTCTGTAGCTGTAAAGGCCCCTAGAATAATTCCTCCAATTACAATGATGATAAGTAACAAACTAGGAATCGCATCAATGAACACTTTTAACGCTACTTTAAAGGGAACTTTTTCATTTGATTTATAGCCTCTTCGTTTTGCAATAATAAAAGCTGCAATCATACAGGCGATACCCCATAAAATTCCTGGAATATAACCCGCCATAAATAATGCTGCAATGGATGTTCCTCCACTTACTAAAGAGAATACGATTAACGTATTACTCGGTGGAATTAACATACCTGTTGGTGCAGAGGCAATATTAACTGCCGCACTAAATGCACGATCGTACCCTTCCTTTTCTTGCATCGGGGCCATCGTTGAACCAACAGCAGCTGCCGCAGCAACCCCAGAGCCTGAAATGGAACCGAACATCATATTTGCTAATACATTTGTTTGTGCTAATGAACCTGGCATACGTCCTGCTAAAACTTTTGCACAATTTACTAAACGCATTGCAATACCGCCATTATTCATAATTACTCCAGCTAAAATAAAGAACGGAATGGCTAGTAGCGTAAAGGAATTCATCCCGGTAAACATACGTTGTGCCGAAGTTTGAAGAGCGTTTTCAGGATCTAATATGGAAAACATTGCAAGCACGGAGGCAATTCCTACACTAATACTAATTGGTGCACCAATGATAAGGAAAAATGCCACTGCTGCAAATAAAATTAAACCTGCTATTCCTGCAGAAACCATCGCTTATACTGCCCCTTCCTTGTTAATCCACTATTTCCAATGGCTTTTTCGTTTTTGAAATAATATAAATGTTATAAACGCAGTAGAAAATAATAAACAATCCGCTTATTGGCATTGCGGCATACAAATAACCGACAGGTATTTGCAATGCTGCAGACATTTGCGTCCATGCTAATTTTGTTATTGTTAAACCACCGGATAATAAAACAAGAGCAGAGAAGACAATAATACTTAGTTCTATAAAAATCTGAGTACCCATTTTCAGTTTTACTGGCAATGCATCCTGAATAAATTCAATACGCATATGGCCATTTTCTCCAAATACAAAAGCAGCACCAAATAGGACTAACCATACAAAACAATATTTTGCTAACTCTTCTGAAATAGCACTTGGATCGTTTAATACTAAACGGGTAAACACTTGCCATGTAACAAGAATAACTAATGCGCCGAACAATACGACGCATATAGTTGATAACACCTTATCAAGCACTTTTTTAATTGCTTCCATATGAAATCACCACCATTTATTTCGCTGCTTCACGAACTTTTTCATATAAATTTTTAGCAGTATCAGATGTTAACTTCTCTTGAACTAATGATTCAGTAGCTTTGCGGAATGGCTCGATATCGACTTCGTTAAATTTCGCTCCTGCTGCTTCTGCATCTTCAATCGCTTTTTTCACATCTTCATCCCACATTTCCACTTCACGATCAATGGCTGCAAGTAGCTCTTCTTTAAAGATTTGTTGATGTTCTTCGCTCATGCCGTCAAATAATTGGGAATTAACAAGTAAGTAGTCTGGGAACATTAAGTGCTTTGTATAAGAATAGTAAGGGGCGATTTCCGCATGTTTAAGGTTAGAATAAATTAATTCATTATTTTCCCCACCGTCAATAACACCTGATTGAATAGCAGTATATACTTCACCTTGACCCATTGGTGTACCAGTACCACCCATTTGTTCCATCATTTTAATGTTCGTATCTGATTCAATAATACGAATTTTTAATCCTTTTAAATCTTCCGGTGTGTTGATTGGTTTTTCACTGTTATATACGTTTCGTACGCCTGAGTGGAATGCACCAGCAACAAATAATCCTTGATCTTTTAGTGAAGAATACAAATCTCCTACAATTTCTTGATCATTTAAAACAGACATTTGATGTTCAGCTGATTCAAAAACGTATGGTAAATTGAATACTGCAAAGTCTTCATTGAAGTTTTCTAGTAAACTACCTGCAACGATAGACATCGCGATTGTACCTGTTTGCACTAATTCAATCGTTTCGCGTTGTGCACCTAATAATTCATTTGGGAAAATTTCAATTTCATATGCGCCGTTCGTACGTTCTTTCAATTTTTCACCGAACTCTTCCATCGCCTTATATTGTGGATGGTTTTCTGGTTGGTTAAATGCCACTTTCAATACTTGAGTTTTACCGTTAGAACTCGTTCCTTCTGCTTCCGTTTCTTTAGCTCCATCGCCGCCACAAGCTGCTAATATGGTTAATACAAGGGCGATAACCCCTAAAAACATAAATTGTTTGAATGATTTTTTCACCTTGGTCCCCTCCAATATGTGTTTTCATTAAATTTGATTAACAGGATAATGAAGCTTTTCGTTCTTCACATACCTTACTGCTTCTTCCGCCACTTTTCTTTTTAACTCTTGAGCTGCTTGCTCTGAATACCACGCCATATGCGGCGTACAAATAAAGTTCTCAAGGGTAAGAAGTGGGGAATCAGTCGTAATCGGTTCTTTTACCGAAACGTCCAAAGCCGCGCCAGCAATGTGATTGGAAGCTAACGCTTCATATAAAGCGTCTTCATCAACAATGCCACCCCGTGACACATTGATTAAATAACTCGTAGGCTTCATTCTTTTTAAAACGCTTTCATTAATGAGATTCATTGCCTGATCCGACGGACAATGAATAGAAATAATATCAGCCTGCGTAACAAGCTGCTCAAACTCAACAAATTCTATAAACGATAAATTAGATTCATATTTTTTATGTTGTGCTGAAACGTCATAAGCAATTACCTTACATCCTAATGCATGCACTTTTTTGGCAAACTCAGAACCGATACGACCGACACCGATTACGCCAACGACTTGCTCACTATGACGAAAAATAGGAATACTTTCTTGATAATCCCAAATACCTTCTTTTACTAAACGATTCATTTTCGTTATTTTCCTTGTAAGCGCTAGCATTAATGCCAATGCATGATCCGCTACTTCATGGGTACCATAGTCAGGAACATTACAAATTTGAACTCCATATTTCGTAGCTGCTGTTAAATCAATATTATTAACCCCTACACCATAACGAACGATTAACTTTAAATTCGGTAATTGAGATAAGACCTTTTCTGTAAATGGCGCATATTGATTAATGATGACAGAGGCATCTTGGCAATGTTGAATTAGATCATCCTCTGTCTCATTTTGTTGCAACTCAAACTCAATATGATGCTTTCTAAAAATCTCTTGTTCTATTTGAATATCCGCATGGTCACAGTCGGAAATAATTACTTTCATTTGTCATCACCCATTTTGCGTTATTTCAAATCTTTCATTGCAACGTGATCCATATCATCAAAGTCTAAATTTTCTCCGCACATTCCCCAGATGAACGTATAATTATTTGTGCCAATGCCGGAGTGAATCGACCAACTAGGTGATAGTACTGCCTGTTCATTCGCTATAACAATGTGACGAGTCTCGTTAGGTTGCCCCATTAAATGGAATACCCTCGTATCTTCTTCCATATCAAAATAAAAATATACTTCCATACGACGTTCGTGGGTATGACAAGGCATTGTATTCCAACCACTGCCCTCTGCTAATTCCGTCATTCCCATACTTAATTGACATGTTTCTAATACATCAGGATGTATGTATTGATTAATAACTCGTTTATTCATGTTACTGTCTGTTCCCATAGGACGCTTGATAGCCTTTTCTTGGTCAATTTTTACCGTCGGATATTTAGCATGGGCTGGACAACAATTGATATAAAATTTTGATGGATTGCTAGAATCAATCGATTCAAAATATAATTCTTCCGTTCCTCTCCCAATGTATAGTGCTTCTTTATGACCAATTTCAAAAGTTTCATCGTCACAAACAATTCGTCCTGGACCACCGATATTAATGACACCCATTTCACGTCGCTCTAAAAAGTACTTAGCAGCTAGTTCTTTTCCTGCATCTAGTGTAATTTTTTCGTTAATCGGATAAATGCCTCCGTAAATAATTCGATCTACATGGCTATAATGCAATGTCGCAGCATTTTCAACAAAAACTTTTTCCATTAAAAATTCTTCACGTAATTTTTCCGTTGTGTAATGTTTCACATCTTCAGGGTGATGTGCATAAACAATTTTCATAGTTTCTCCCCCTTTTTTATAAAGAAAGCGCTAACAAATAAGTAGGTTGTTCCACATTGTAGAACACCGTTCCGTTTCATAAACATTATATGCACAATAAATAATAATTACAAGAAAAAATTGATTTTTCAGCAAATTATACTAACAACTGTTAATATTTTGCTATATGATTTACAAATCTATTGATTTTCGAATATGATTGTTAAAGGTTACGAAAAATATTGAAAATATTAGAAATGGTGGAGAAATAAAATGGCAACCGTACAATCTATTGAACGCGCTTTCAGCATATTAGAACATTTATCTGAGCATCCAAACGGTATGCAAATTACGAAATTAGCTGCTGAAACTGGATTATCGAAAAGCACGGTCCATCGATTACTCTCAACATTAATCGAGTTGCAATATGTACGAAAAGATATGGAAACAGACCGATATTTCCTTAGCTATCGAGTTTTATATTTAACACGAAATGTTTTAAGTAATACTAGTTTAATTACTGTTGCAAGACCTTACTTAGAAAAGTTAGTGAAAGAAATTAACGAAACAGTACATTTATGTATTGAGGAAAATGAAGAGGTCGTTTATATCGATAAAATCGAGAGTAACCAGACAATACGAATGTATTCTCGCATAGGTAGTCGCGCCCCGATGTATTGTACTGGTGTTGGGAAAATGATGCTTTCAGGTAAAGATGACAACTATTTAAAGGATATCATGACAAGAATTCAATTTAAGAAACGCACTAATAACACCATTTTAACACCTACTGATTTACTTCAAGAAATTCATCATATTCAAAAAACTGGATACGCCCTCGATAACATTGAAAATGAAGAAGGAATTCGATGTATCGCTGCGCCTATATACAATTATTCGGGTAATATTATTGCCTCCTTCAGTATTTCTGGTCCAAGCACCCGAATCACCATGGAGCGTATTGAAGAAGAATTAGCAGAAAAAATATTAAACACGTCTCGAGTAATTTCTTCTCAGCTTGGGTATGTACAGTAAGAAATACGTTTTTAAGTCGTTATGGAATGATTTAAAAATGTTTTCTTGATTAGGACGTTTATAGAAACCGATCTTACAAAAGTTATTTTAGAATATTTTTACACCCCCTCATTCCAAATCTTGATTTGTAAAAGGAATAAAGCCTTGTTACAAGCAGAACCCCGTTCAAACTCGAACGGGGTTTTTAGTCTTCCTACTTTTAATGCTCTGCCCAGATCTAAACGTTTCAATTCTCCATTTTTATCCCGTAACAATAATCTTTGTTCTTTCCCGCTTTAAGTCCTCACCTTCAATGAGAAATCCCATATACCACAACCATTAACAATGGTAATTGACAAAAATTATGAAATCCTTTAAATTTGTGTTAACTTAATTAAAATTTAAGTTAACGTAAAAGGGAGGTTATGATTTATGAGTACAGTTCAAAGGACAATCTTTAAAACCAATGCATTAGATTTAGTGTACTGTGGAATGTTCGCAACGTTAATGATGATTGGAGCAAATATTACATCCTTTGCCCCATTCTTTGTTGTTGGAGGGGTACCCATTACACTACAAACTTTTTTTGCTGTGCTAGCAGGACTTGTGTTAGGAAGTAGAAATGGTGCGATTGCATGTACAGTTTACATGTTGATTGGCTTAGCAGGAGCCCCTGTTTTTGCCAAATTTAGTGGCGGCTTTGACAGTATTTTGTCACCTACATTTGGATTTATTTTAGTTTTTATTCTTTCGGCTTATACGGCAGGAAAACTTGTAGAAACATTCCAAACATTAACGTCCTACATTGTAGCAGCATTAACCTCAATGATCATTATCTATTTAGTAGGAACGAATTGGATGTACATGTCCTATAAAGTTTGGGCAGATGCACCACCTGAACTTTCCTATCAGCTGATTTGGGGCTGGATGCTAATACCACTCCCAAAAGATATTATTCTTGGAATCTTCGCTGCCTTATTAGCATTCCGACTGCAAAAAGTTTTAAAAATACTACCTATTAAACAATCAAGAACATTGGGGGAGAAATAGATGTGGACTCAGCTTGCGAAAGAAGTAATTGATGGGAAACAATTAAGTGAAGATGAAGCGCTAGCGATACTAAATAGCGATGATGATGAATTACTTCCTCTACTTAACGGTGCATTTCAAATCCGTAAATACTATTATGGTAAAAAAGTAAAATTAAATATGATTATGAATGCCAAAAGTGGATATTGTCCTGAAGATTGCGGTTATTGTTCCCAATCATCTAAATCTAAGGCGCCAATTGAAAAATATCCATTTATTACAAAAGAGGAAATATTAGAAGGGGCAAAACGTGCTTTTGAAAATAAAATCGGTACTTATTGTATCGTCGCAAGTGGACGCGGACCGACACGTAAAGATGTGAATGTAGTGAGTGAAGCAGTGAAAGAAATTAAAGAAAAATACGGGCTAAAAGTTTGCGCTTGCCTTGGATTGCTAAAAGACGAACAGGCAGAACAGTTAAAACAAGCTGGTGTTGATCGCTATAATCATAATGTGAATACATCAGAACGTCATCATTCTTATATAACAACAACTCACACTTATGAAGATCGCATCAATACAATTGACATTGTAAAAAAACATGGTCTTTCCCCATGTTCTGGAGCAATCATTGGCATGAAAGAAACGAAAGAAGATGTTATTCAAATTGCACGAGCATTAAGAGAGTTGAATGCTGATTCGATTCCAATTAATTTCCTTAATGCCATTGATGGGACAAAGCTCGAAGGTACGAAAGAATTAAATCCAATCTATTGTTTAAAAGTTCTCGCATTGTTTCGTTATATGAATCCAACAAAAGAAATTCGAGTTGCAGGTGGTCGCGAAGTGAATTTACGTACACTACAACCTCTTGCCCTATACGCTGCCAATAGCATCTTTGTTGGTGATTATTTAACAACAGCTGGTCAAGAAGTAAATGTTGACTATCAAATGCTAGAAGACCTTGGTTTTGAAATTGAGATAAATGAGAAACAGGAAGCATTGAGCAATGCTTAAAAAAACTTTAATAATTAAACAATAAAAGCGCAAAATGATGGTCTCAAAAGGAAGCCACATTGCGCTTTTTTCGTTACCTTATGAAACTATTTTATTAAACTACTATTACTATTTTTATTAATGTCAGCAAATGCTTGAATCATATGTTGGCGAAACTGTGTTGCTACGTAGGAATACTTTCTATCTTTCAACCAAGCGAATCCTACCATTTGGAAGCAGTGGTCATTTTTCAAACGAATAATTTTTGTATTTTTTAAATGATTGCCTAAAAAGGAATACTCGGGATAGAAGGAAATCCCTTGTCCTTCATCGACTAGCTGTAAAACAATCGATAATTCGGTTCCTTCGAAAACGATGTTCGGTTTAAAGCCGGATTGTAAGCAACAGTGCTCAAACATACTAACCGATTCTAATCCTGATTTATAGCCGATAAAGCGCTCATTTTTCGCTTCGATTAAATCAATTTCATCATATTGGGCTAACCAATGATCTTTCGGAACGATTAAATCTAACCGTTCTTTTAAGACAGGAAGCCACTCAATGCCCTGTCCTATAATCGGGGTATTGGAAACACATAGCTCAATTTCCCCACTAATTAACCGCTCTTTAGCAACTACATCAGGTAGGATGGATTGATAGATTCGGACATTCGGTCGTCTTTCATAAAAACTTCTAAAAATAGGAGGGAGAATAGTAGAGCTCATCACACTTACAGAGACTTGATCTTCCTCTATCCCAGCCATTTCTTGAACAGCTTCATGGGCATCTTCTAAAATTCTTAGCGCTCGTTCTACTTCTTTTGCAAAATATTTTCCATAACGATTCAGTCGAATGTTCTTTCCATTTCTATCAAATAAAGGGACTCCTATATCATCTTCTAATTTAGCAATCGTTTTACTTAAAGATGATTGTGAAATATTTAAAGCAGATGCAGCATGAGACATATGCTCGGTCTTTGCAACAGTTAAAAAATAATGTAACTGTAATAACTGCATATTCTCCCCCCTTATGAATCATAATGTATATAGTTATTCACTCTGAACTATTGTACCGATTTTTCCATAGGATTACGATAAATACGTTCGAAATATCCATGAAATAAAATATTATTTTAGGAGTGTTTTCCCATGAAAATTAAAGCTGCTGTTACAAATGGACAAGGGCAAGATTTTGTTCTTGAAGAAGTAGAATTAGCTGCACCAAAAGCAAATGAAGTATTAGTTAAAATTGTTGCAACAGGTGTTTGTCATACAGATGCTGTTGCAAGGGATGCAGCCATCGCTCCCCTTCCTGCCGTACTTGGTCATGAGGGTGCTGGTATTGTTGAAGAAGTTGGGTCAGGTGTTACTCGTTTCGCAAAAGGTGATCATGTTGTATTATCCTTTGCCCATTGTGGTCATTGTGATAACTGTTTAACAGGTCACCCATCCGTTTGTGAAACGTTCAATGACTTAAACTTTGGTGGTATGCATGACGACCATACTCACCGCTTATCAAAAGATGGACAACCCCTTTCTACATTTTTCGGTCAATCCTCTTTCGGTACCTTTGCCATTGCCCATGAGCGCAATGTAGTAAAAGTTGATAAAGATGTCGATTTAGCTTTACTTGGTCCTCTAGGATGCGGAATTCAAACAGGGGCAGGTACTGTATTAAATAAAATGAAACCAGAATTCGGTTCAACAATTGCGATTTATGGTGCTGGAGCAGTTGGTTTAAGTGCGATTATGGCTGCTAAAATCGTAGGCTGTAAAACAATTATTGCAGTTGATGTACACGATTCACGTTTAGAACTAGCAAAAGAACTTGGAGCTACACATACATTTAACGGAACAAAAGTAGATGTCGTAAAAGAAATTAAAGAATTGACAAATGGCGGTACAAAATACGCCGTAGATACAACAGGGGTTCCACCAGTTGTTCGACAATGTTTACAAGCCCTACGTCCCCTTGGTACTGCTGCAATCGTTGGTGTTACACCGGAAATGAATATTGATGTTCATAACGATATAATGGCTGAAGGAAAAACGATGATGGGTGTTATTGAAGGCGACGCTGTACCTAACGTCTTTATTCCACAATTAGTTGAATATTACAAAGCAGGTCAATTCCCATTTGATAAATTAGTAAAATTCTTTGATTTCGACCAAATTAACGAAGCTTTTGAAGCATCAAAATCAGGCGAAGCAATTAAACCGATTTTACGTATTCAATAAAACAGACGAAAACCACTTCATTTCAAACAATGAAGTGGTTTTTTATATCTTTTCATATGGAATTCCCTCTCTCCGATATTACTATCTCTACCAGCCCACTTCCAACGAAAGTTATAACGACTGCTACGATAAACTCACTAACCATACTTACTACCAATCATTTGAACAAACTTTCAGTAGAAATTAACTATTGACCTAGAGTTAACTATAAGGAGTAACATTGAATTGCAAGAGAAATAGTAGGATATCACCTCTATCCTCTTGTAAAAGGAATTGTATTATAGGAGGTATATTATGATAACTGCTAAAGCTAGAGCTGTTGATGGTCCTGACAAACCGTTCCGTCCAGCCGAAATTAAACGACGTGATCTTGATTTACATGATGTGCTAATTGAAATTAAATATGCCGGCATTTGCCATTCTGACATTCATACTGCCCATGGTGAGTGGGGTCCAGTCCATTATCCACTTGTTCCTGGCCATGAAATTGCAGGGGTTGTTACAGCGGTTGGGCCAAATGTGACAAAATACAAAGTAGGCGACCGAGTTGGCGTCGGATGTATGGTTGACTCCTGTGGTGAATGTGAAAACTGCCTTAAAGGGGAAGAACAATATTGCCTTAAAGGAAATATCCAAACGTATGCTGGTGTAGATAAATATGGCGAGCCTACTCAAGGCGGCTATTCTACTCACATTGTTGTATCTGAGGACTTCGTCTTGAGAATCCCTGATAACATCGAATTTGATGTTGCAGCTCCACTTCTTTGTGCCGGGATTACGACTTATTCTCCATTAAAACATTGGGGAGCGGCTCCTGGTAAAAACGTAGCGATTGTCGGTATGGGTGGTCTTGGTCATATGGCTGTCCAAATTGCTCATGCAATGGGTGCCGAAGTAACAGTTCTATCCCAAACATTGAAGAAAAAAGAAGATGGTCTTGAATTAGGGGCAGATCATTACTATGCAACAAGTGATCCAGAAACATTCGAAAAACTTGCCGGAACTTTTGACTTAATCATTAACACAGTTAGTGCAAAGATTAATCTAGATGCATATTTAGGATTACTAGCACTTGATGGCACATTAGTAAATGTTGGTGCCCCTGCAGAACCGTTATCAGTCGGTGTGATGAATTTAATTGGGCATCGTCGTTCCTTTGCCGGTTCAATGATTGGTGGTATCCGTGAAACTCAAGAAATGCTAGACTTCTGTGCAAAACATAACATTGTTCCTAAAATTGAAGTTATTTCAGCTGATCAAATTGATGAAGCTTACGAACGCGTACTAGCTTCAGATGTAAAATATCGCTTCGTTATTGATATTAGTACTATGTAATTTATTTTTAAGGATGTCCAATAAGCTTTGCTTTTGGGCATTCTTTTTATTTCGGAATTAATGTTTAAAGTAAAATAAAATAAATCGAAACAAATTACCAATAAATACTATTCAGAAAGTTATAAGATTCCCCCATTCCCCCCAATATAGAGAATATATCTCCACATCTAAAGGTAAATGACAAGATTCATGCTAGTTATCCTTTTCAATCACACCTATTTTTAGAATATCTAATACTGATAAAGTGTTATAAATGAAACACATATCAATCTATTATATTATAATAAGGTATAAAAAATTATTCATGATATTATCCTACAATGTGTGCAGTATATTTATACGCGTTTATTTTTTTATCTACCAACGGGACTACATAGTTTTAAAAGGATGGTGGTTATGGTTGAATTAAAGCTACAACACATATATAAAACTTACAATAATAATATACAAGCAGTAAAAGACTTCAACCTTGATATAAAAGATAAAGAATTTATTGTTTTAGTTGGACCTTCAGGTTGTGGAAAGTCTACCCTTTTACGACTAGTAGCCGGCTTAGAAGATCTCTCACAAGGTATCATTCTAATGGATGGAAAACCGATGAACGATGTTTCTCCAAAAGATCGTGATGTTGCTTTTGTTTTCCAAAACTACGCCCTTTATCCCCATTTGAACGTCTATCAAAACATGGCATTTGGTTTAAAAAGTCGTAAATTCCCAAAGGATGAAATTGATCGTCGTATAAAAGAGGCTGCCCATATTTTAGATATTGAAAAATATTTAAGCCGCAAACCAAGGGCTCTTTCAGGTGGGCAACGTCAACGGGTAGCATTAGGTCGTGCCATTGTTCGAGATGCCAAAGTATTCTTAATGGATGAGCCGCTTTCAAATTTAGATACAAAGCTCCGTACCCAAATGCGTACTGAAATTATAAAGCTACATCAACGGTTACAAACGACTACCATTTACGTAACCCATGACCAAACAGAAGCAATGACAATGGCAACTCGCCTAGTTGTAATGAACAACGGGGTCATTCAACAAGTTGGTGTTCCTAAAGAAGTGTACGAAAAGCCTAATAATGTTTTTGTTGGAGGCTTTATTGGCTTACCTCCGATGAACTTTTTTTCTGGTACCCTTTTAGATGGCAAAATCCGTATTGGCCATTTGTCAATCCCGATTCCAGAAAGTAAAATGATGGATTTACGTAAACAAGGGTATTTGAACAAAGAAATCATAATGGGTATCCGTCCAGAAGATTTTCACGATTTTCATAAAACATCTACAGTAGATTCTTTTATTGATGCAAAAATAGAAGTTATAGAGTTGTTAGGGGCAGAAAATATTCTCCATTCGCAAATCGCAGGGCAACCATTCACTGCACGAATCGATACACAATCTGTTGTCCAACAAGGACAAATGTTCAAACTAGCATTGGATATGAATAAAGTTCATTTTTTCGATTACGAAACAAAAAATCGCATTACACTAGATGAATAATTGTCAGTTTAAAATGTTTATTTAAAGGAATGGAATAAAAATTGTTATAAATAATTTCCTATAAAGGATGATAGGAGTCTAAACATGCAAAATCGCTTTAAATTCACAACTATTTTCTTATTTTTACTTATCTTTGTCGCAGCATGTTCTAATAACGAACAGGCAGATCCATCTTCAGACAAGCAGGAACAAACCTCTGAAAGTAAGGAGGAGCAATTAACTATTTCAGCAGCAGCTAGTTTAAAAGATGCAATGGATGTTATTCAACATACATACGAAGAAGAACATCCCGAAATTACGTTGCAATTCAACTTTGGGGGTTCTGGTTCTTTGCAGCAACAAATTTCACAAGGAGCGCCGGTGGATTTATTTTTCTCAGCTGCAGAAGATAAGTTTGATTTGCTCGTTGATGAGGGAATGATCGCAAAAGAGGATGGAATAGATCTTCTTGGAAATGAACTTGTACTCGTTGTCCCGAAAGAAAATCAATCCATTAAAGAATTCGAAGACCTTGTAACAGAAACAGATAAAATTTCAATCGGAACTCCTGAAACAGTGCCTGCAGGAAAATACGCCAAAGAATCCCTTGAAAAGATGGATTTATGGAAAGATATTGAATCAAAAGTAGTCTATGCAAAGGATGTTCGGCAAGTATTATCCTATGTTGAAACCGGTAATGTGGAAGCTGGCATTGTGTATAAAACCGATGCATCCGTTTCAAATAAAGTAGAAATTGTTGCTTCTGTCGATCCTGCTACCCATTCTCCTATTATTTACCCTGTTGGCATTATAAAGGATTCCAAACATTACGAAGCAGCAAAGGAATTTTATGAGTACTTACAAAGCGACGAAGCGTTAAAGGTGTTTGAGGAATATGGATTTACTACTAAATAAAGATTTTATGCAAGAATTTTTAAGCCCTATTTGGTTGTCCATCAAAATCGCGACTATATCAGGTATTGTCGTTATTTTGCTTGGAACATTAATTGGCCGAATTTTTGCTAGAAAATCTTTTAAGGGAAAAGCCATTGTAGAAACCCTTCTCATGCTTCCTATGGTTCTCCCGCCTACAGTTGTTGGATTTTTCCTAATCGTCGTTTTTGGAAGGAATAGTATAGCTGGACAAGCTATTGAATGGCTTTTTCATCAACCGATTATTTTCACTTGGTGGGCGGCTGTCATCGCTTCGATTGTAGTAGCCTTTCCCCTCATGTATCAGTCGGCCAAATCAGGCTTTCAAGGAGTCGACCTTAATATCGAAGAGGCAGCTAGAGTAGATGGCGCCAACGAATGGAGAATTTTCTTATTTATTTCCATTCCCCTAGCTTCAAAAAGTCTTATTTCTGGGGCGATATTAAGCTTTGCACGGGCATTAGGTGAATTTGGCGCTACCTTAATGTTCGCTGGTAACATTCCGGGAGAAACACAGACAATTCCTACTGCCATTTATATTGCGATTGACTCTGGTAATATGCAATTGGCGTGGATGTGGGTCATTTCAATCGTCATCCTTTCCTTTTTAATGTTGCTAGTTGTACGGGTAAAACAGAATGATTAAGGTTAAATAAAACAGGTGTAGACAAACAAATTGTTTGTCTACACCTGTTTAAATTTGTGCTCGCTTCAAATTACTGTAACTCCTCATGTTCAAAATAAGGAAAATCACGATCCGTTCTACAGTTTTCACATACATGAAGTATTCTTGTTGAAGGTTGTTCATTATTTTCCTGTTCTTCGTTTTCTTCAAACCCACAAACTTCACATACTTTCATCTTGCTCCTCCTCCCAACAAAATCTTATCGACACATGCTAATTCAACACGTTATACCCTATATCTTTTACAGCTTGAAGAAAATCTACATGGGAGGCAGCTTTCTCATCATAAGCAAAAGTAGCCGTTTTGTTTGCTAAACTTACTTCTGCATCGCGGACTCCCCAAACTGATTCCAAAGCTTGAAGGACTTTATGAACATCTTCCTCATTTTGTAATCCTTCAATTTTAATGCTTCCCTTTTCCAATTTATCCAATCTCCTTTTTAATGTAGGTCTCGTTTATCCCTTTGAAATACCTCTCCCATCCCTTCCAACAAACCTAGCATAGTAAAGAGGGACGTCCTTACTTCATCGTTTCGAAAACTATTTCCAAGTTGCCATAAGCTTACTTTATCATTTCGATCAATTCTTTCCCCTAATTTTTCTAGACCACGAGTAACTCCATTTAGAAGGACTTGTAATTCATCCGGATTCAATTGACCAAGGAATTTAAAAGTATTCATACCGTTTTTAATTATATTATGCATACCCGGCTGGTTGACCTGTTGTATAGCAATTGACCCTACATCAACCCGTTTTTCAAGCAAGCCATTTATTGCTTCTAACACCCCCATATCTTGGAGATGTTTAATAATTCCAATTGTTGATATAATCGCTTCTCGATTACTTGCTAAAGCAGCGATAATCTCTGAAATTGCTTGTGATTGTTCCTCTTCAGGAGTAGGAATTTCTTTTCTAATTTGCTTGATTGCTTCCGCCATATTGTTCTCCTCCTATTTCGAATAAATCTGTAATTGGGGTAAAATCATCTCGGTTCCATTTCTCCTCCACTCGTACACTAATTTGCGGCATACGATTTCCAAATCGATGATTTACCTTTGGCAACGGCGGTTCTCCCTTTTGCTCCAATACTTCCATTTTGACACCCATTTCTTTATAGTTCGGCGTATGGGTAATCAAGTCATGATAACTACTCGTTAGACGGTTAACTGCTTCAACATCTTCCCGCGTATTCATCGTCAAGTACAATTCCTTTCCTGCTACACGGTCCGTGACAATGGCTCTTACTTTAACTTGTCCGTATGGAGATGTAAGACGTACTAATGAACCGTCTTCAACGCCCCTTTCCTTTGCCAATTCCGGCGAAATTTCAAGCCATGGATGGGGAACTTTATGGGTAAGACCTTCAGATCTATACGTCATATTTCCTTCATGGAAATGTTCTAACAAACGACCGTTATTAAGGTGTAGGTCATATTCTTCTCCTGCTTCAAAAGGAGGCGTCCAATCAACTGGAACAAGCCGCGCTTTGCCATCTGGGAAGACAAATCGTTTTTCGTATAGCAGTGGCGAATCCGTACCATCCTTTTTAACCGGCCAAATTTGACTGTTGAACCCTTCCAACCTTTCATAACTAACACCTGCAAAATATGTCGCAAGACTCGCTGCTTCATCCATAATTTCACTTGGATGTTGGTAATTCCAATTCGCACCGAGAAGATTCGCAAGTTCTTGGAATATCATCCAATCCGGTTTGGAATCACCAAGGGGCTCAAACACTTTATAAAACCTTTGAATTCGACGTTCTGTATTAACAAACGTACCATCCTTCTCAAGGCTCGGGGATGCTGGCAATACCACATCAGCAAATTGGGCTGTTTTACTAAAGAACACATCTTGGACAACGAAAAATTCCAATTTCTCAAGCATCGAATCGACAAAATTCACGTTTGAATCTACCAATGCCATTTCTTCACCAAATAAATACAGCGCCTTCAGTTTGCCTTCCTTAACCCCTTCCAGCATTTGATGATTATCCAAACCTGGGTCCTTCGGTAATGTAACTCCCCATGCTTCTTCATAACGTTTTCTAACTTTGTCATCTTGAATCGGTTCATATCCAGGCAACCATGCAGGCATTGTACCGAAATCACAAGCACCTTGAACATTGTTATGTCCTCTAAGCGGATATGCTCCTGTTCCTGGGCGTCCGAAATTTCCAGTGATAAGTAGCAAGTTAGCGATTGCAGTACTCGTATCGGTTGCACCTTTATGTTGGGTAACCCCCATCGCCCAAAGTATGCAAGCCGTTTTAGACTTATGAAGCATAGTAGCTACTTGAATCATGTCATCTTTTGATAGTCCTGTTGCCTTTTCAGCATAGTCTAGCGTGTATTTATTTAAAGATTGAATATATTCATCCAAACCGTTTACCCGATTTTTTAAGAACTCTTTATCTTCCCAGCCTTGATCTAAAATATATTTTGTTACAGCGGAAATCCAAATAAGATCCGTACTAGGTTTTGGATGAATAAACAGGTTCGCACGCTGTGCTAATTCGTTTTCCCGCAAGTCTGCCACGATAAGTTTTTGTCCGTGAAGCTTATGGGCACGTTTAATACGCGTTGCAAGAACAGGATGGGATTCAGCTGGATTCGCACCGATTACAATTATCAATTCCGACTTTTCAATGTCTCTTATTGTTCCAGAATCTCCTCCAATTCCAACTGTCCGTAAAAGGGCTGCTGTTGCAGGTGATTGACAATATCTTGAACAATTATCAACATTGTTTGTCCCCATAATCGCGCGGGCAAATTTTTGGAATAGGAAATTTTCCTCGTTGGAACATTTCGATGAAGCAATATATCCGATGGAATCAGGTCCATATTGTTCTTTAATACCTGATAATTTTGACGCAATTAATTTAAGGGCCTCATCCCAAGTCGCTTCCACAAATTCATTCCCTTTACGAATTAAAGGTTTTGTTAGGCGCTCTTCACTATTGACATAATCCCAGCCCCATTTCCCTTTCACACATGTAGAAATGCCATTAACCGGTGCATGTTCTTGAGGCTCAATTTTTAAAATTTTACGGTCTTTTGTCCAAACTTCAAAGCTACATCCGACCCCACAATACGTACATACCGTTTTCGTACGTTTAATTCTTGCCTTTCTCATCGCTGCTTCCATTTCGGAAATCGCAAAAATTTCCTTGTAGCCTGGTTCTACTTCTTTTGTTAAATCAATCATTGGTTCTAAAATTTTAGGTGGAATATTTGTTAAATAACCAGCTTCACCGAGCATGGATTTCTCCATCAATGCATTACATGGGCAAACCGTTACACAATGTCCACAACTTACACAGGAAGATTCATCAATCGGTACATCGTTGTCCCAAATCACGCGGGGCTTCTCTCGATTCCAATCAATAGTCAATGTTTCGTTTACTTGTAGATCTTGACATGCCTCTACGCATCTTCCACATAAAATACATTGATCGGGCTCATATCGATAAAATGGGTGGGAGTGATCTGGTGGGTATGGCTTTGCTTCAAATTCATATTTTTGGTGTTCAATTTCCAAATATTCGGCTGTATTATGAACGACACAGTTCCCATTATTATTGTCACAAACTGTACAATACAGCTCATGGTTCTTTAATATTCTAGACATTGCTTCATACTGAGCATCTTTTACAACTTTAGAATTTGTATCTACATTCATACCAGGTTGTACTTTTGTTGCGCATGCACGGACCATTTCACCATCAACATTGACAAAACATGTATCACAAGTTTGAATAGTTCCAAGATTAGGATGATAACAGATACTCGGTATATAAGATTCATTTGCCTGGGCGACTTCCAAAATGGTTTGATCAGAATGGGCCGCAAATTCTTGCCCATTAATTTGGATGGAAAATGAAGTTTGTTTCATATCATTACTCCTTATTTACAATATTTGATGGATGCTCCTACAAAACAATATTCCTCCAAAGTATGTCCAATAAATAAAGGGATAATCATGTATATTTACCTTATCGATAAAAAAACGGTAGTCTTTGCGTTAAAAATCCAATAATTTATAAATCAAATAGGCATAAGAAAAAGGCTCAAAGGTTAATCTTATAATGGATACTCTATTTGATTCATTTTTGAAATTGATTATAAGAAAGGTTTGAAAAAAATGGATAAGGAAGTATTATATGAGCGTGTTCAAAATATGATTGTTTCTTCAACGAAAAAACCGAAATACACAGCCCTTTCTACAGTAAAAATTGCAGATATATTTGGTGTTCAGTCTGAGGATGTAGAAAAAACGTTGGATGAATTAATCAAAGAAGGGCGTTTAAATAAGTCAACATTGCCTGAGCCACCAAATTATGAAATTTACCTATTACCCTAAGAGGGGCTCCAAATTCATAAATGAATTGTAACTAAAAAAAGTCGACTTCCTATACAATAGGAATCGACTTTTTTAGATTTGCTCGGAATATGTTAAAGGATTTATCATCCCCCACTAATAGGTGGAATAAAGGCGACTGTATCTCCATCTTTTACGATCATATCATCTGTTGCAAATTCTTCATTAACAGCTGTCATCATATTTTGTAAAGAAAGTTGTGGATATTGATTTTCCATCCAATCTTTCAATTGACCAACTGTATAGTCTGACACGTCAACTTTCAACTCGGATTGACCGATTGTTTCTTGTAAGTGGGCAAAAAGCAATATTTTAATCACGAGCGTTCTCCTTCCTCGCTAGGTAGATTTTTCGGATAGGGCACATTTTCTAATTGATCGCCAATCCATTCCGTCCCATCTTCCCAATATTCTTTTTTCCAAATAGGAACGATTTGTTTAATCCGATCAATTGCATATTCATTTGCCATATAAGCAATTTTACGATGGGGCGATGACACCGCAATAACGACGGCAATATCCGAAATTTCTAGATGACCAACGCGATGGGTTATCGCAACGATCGCTTCTGGCCACTTCTCTTGTATTTCTTTAGCGATTTGCTCAAACATTTTAATCGCCATCTCTGGATAGGCTTGATATTCCAAATGGAGTGTTTTCTTCCCCTTTGTCATTTCACGTACTGTTCCGATGAAAATCGTAATCGCACCAGCGTTTCGGCTTACTACTTTTTGTCTAACTTCCTCCACGTCAATAGGTTTATCTACGATTTCAAAAAAGGATGTACTCATATTTTCCCCCTCATTTCTGCCATTAAAAATTCCATATACTGTGCTGTATCATGAATTGAGAATGTTGGATACTCTAGCGGTTTTGTTAATGGGTAAGATGGCCAATATATCACACAAATAATATTGGACACTTTTTCAAGTAAAGCTTGATCTTCTAAAGTACGTAACAGGACAACCTTCGAAAAATGTTCTTCTTTATATCCTTCTATTAAGATGATATCGGTTTTAAAAGAAGCATAAATCGCTAATATATCGTCCAGATTCCAGTTGTTTTGATGAATACTCATGCGCAAAGTACCATCTCCTTCAACTGCTGTTACCTGTGCCCCTGCCTGTTCATGACGAAAACTATCTTTTGATTCGCTCATAGGAATTCCACCATGTCCATGATGCTTGATAGTTCCTACTTTTAGGCCACGAGCCGTTGCTTGTCTAATAAGCCGTTCCATTAACGTTGTTTTTCCGCTATTTTGATAACCTACTACTTGTAGGATTTTACGATGTTGTTCCAAGGCCACTCACTTCCTTGCAAATCTTCCAACAATAACACATCGATTTGCATCCCTTTTTCGTATCCTCGAGAACCTCCAGGCAATACAATTAAGGCATTCGCTTCCACTAAGGAAGATACCGCGCTCGATTTATCAAAACCAGAAGGTACTGCAACTAATTGTCCGTTATCGTACGAAACTGTCGCTCGGACAAAACGGGTAAATGGATTTGCTTTTGTAAAATCGGCACCTAAAACAGCGGACTCTCTCCGTAAATGTGGCTGCTTATTACTAAATGCAGTGCGAATAATAGGACGAACAAAAAGTTCAAATCCAACAAAGCAAGCGGAAGGATTACCTGAAAGTCCAAATAAAACTTTCTCTCCCCGAGCAGCAACAGTCGTTACACTTCCCGGCCGCATTGCGACTTTATTAAACAATACATTGGCTTCAATCGCTTCATAAATAGCTGGCAAGTAATCATAATCACCTACAGAAACTCCTCCTGTAGTAATTAATAGATCTACTTCTTCCAAGGCGTTTTTAACAACGTCAATACATACATTCAAATCATCGCTAAATTTCCCAAAGTATTTGGCGGTTGCTCCAGCACGTTCAATTTGAGCCATCATCATATACGCATTACTATTTCGAATCTTTCCAGGTTGTAAAGATTCTCCGGGTTCAAGCAACTCACTTCCAGTTGCAATAACGCCTATAATCGGTTTTCGAAAAACAGGCACTTGGTCATAACCGAAAGTAGCAAGTAAAGCGACAGCACCTGGATTAATATATTGACCTTTTTCTAAAAGGATAGCTCCTTTTTGAACGTCCTCTCCCTTGTAGGAAATATTTGTTCCCGCTTCAAAAGTCCGTTTAATGGACATATACATCTCGTTATTTTCTTCAAAGGTATGGGCTAATTCTAGCATAACAACTGCGTCACACCCTTTTGGAATTGGAGCCCCCGTCATAATACGAACCGCTTCTAGCTGTCCTACTGTATCTTCAAATACAAAGCCTGCACCGATTTCTCCTACAACCTTAAAGGTTACAGGATTTTCTGAACTTGCATCATTACTATCCACTGACCGGATAGCAAAACCATCATAAGGTGAGCGATCAAAAGCTGGTACATCAGCATCTGCAGCGACATCTTCTGCAAGAAAACGTCCATGGGCTTGTAGTAATGGGACCAACTCTTTTTTTTCTTGAAAGGCATATTCCATCACCCGTTGAACAGCTTCCCCCACTGGGATTAGTTTTCTTTTTTCTAACATCAGGTCCACTCCTTTATCCTAATAAACGATAATAAATGCTTTTAGCTTGTTGTATATCCTGTATACCATGAATAACCACTCGTCCATCTTGGAAAACGACAACTCGATAATCTTGTGTTTGGTAAGAAAGTAAATAAGGATTTAGTTGAATATCACCATAAGGGCGAAGTTGATTAGCAAGCTGTTCTAAATTATAGTGAACCGGTTTAGGTGGACGAATTTGCACAGCATCTCTACCACATAAAATGTCTAATTTGGTTTGATTTTCATAGGCTAAATAAGGATATGTGGGGTTATGGCCACAGGATGGACAATTATCATTGCGCATTTTTTCCACATTTATTTCATAATGTTGATTTTTCCAAACATCAAAAGTTAAGAAAGTTTTCCGTCTTGCCCCTTCATCGCCGACTAAAAGTTTTAATACTTCAGCTACTTGGTAAGCTGCTACGATTTGGACAGCTGGACTGATGATTCCTACCGTATCACATGTCATCCCTGTGTTGGGCATGACTTTTAGCAAACAATGTAAACAAGGTGTTTTTCCTGGCACGATCGTATAAGTCGCACCATAACTACTAACACAAGAGCCATAAACCCATGGAATTTTATATTTTTGTGCCAAATCATTCATCATAAAACGAATATCAAAATTATCTGTCCCATCTATCATAATATCTACATCTTCAAGTAGTCCTACTAATTGCTCAGTATCGGCATCTAAAATTAATGCGTTAATTTCCACCTCAGAATTAATACGTTGAAGTCGATTTTTTGCAGCGATTACTTTCGGAACTTTTTCTTGAGCATCTTGTTCAGTATACAGTTGTTGTCTTTGTAAATTACTCCACTCAACATAATCCCGATCAATAATTGTGAACTTGCCAATACCTGCCCTAACTAGAGCCTCTGCACTAGCACTACCTAATGCACCTACACCTATCATCAAAACATGCTTTTCTTTTAATTGTTGCTGCCCTTTTTCACCGATTGGACTGAATAATTGTTGTCTAGAATATCTATTATCCATAAAGTTCTTTGCCTTTCTTTCTATGAATTTTCGTTTGACCTTTTCATTTATAGCATTATAATAAAAGCATTGTTTTTCAATAAACATTTAATTGAAGGAGGTCCTTTGCCTTGCATCCTACACACGCTCAACATCCTATAAGAGCTGCCATATTAACAGTAAGTGATACGCGCACAAAGGTGGATGATCTCGGCGGTCAACGCATTCAATCGCTTCTTCAAGAAGCTTCTTTTGAAGTAATCGACTACCAAATATCAAAGGATGAACCATCTGAGATTTCTAAGTATGTATTAGAATGGTGCGAGAATCAAACTATCAATACAATTATTGTCACTGGCGGCACAGGATTTACACCGAGAGATCAAACTTACGATACCATTGTCCCCCTTTTCGAAAAGGAAATGGTCGGATTTGGAGAATTATTTCGCTCTTTAAGCTATGAAGATATAGGCCCAAAAGCGATGTTTAGCCGTGCCACAGCTGGTAGTCGCGGAAGTACTGCCATCTATTTGTTGCCAGGTTCCGTCAATGCAGTGACACTAGCTATGACAAAACTAATATTGCCAACTGTTCAACATTTTGTCGGTGAGTTGAATCGCCGATGAAAATTGCTGGAGTTGTTTTAGCTGGCGGTCAATCTTCAAGGTATGGCCAACCAAAAATGTTTGAATTGTTTGCTGGTCAGCCTTTGTATAAGAATAGTCTTAATGCCTTGCAGCAAAACGGACTAGTACCTTTAATAATTGCGACGAATGCTAGCTTGCAAAGGAACTTTGCAGAAGAAAATATCCAAATGATCATTGAAAAACAACCTCACCAAGGACCTTTGTTGGCATTGCAAAACATTATGACAAATCTCCCAGATGTTGAATGGTTTTTTATTGTAGCTAGTGATATGCCTTATATGAATGCAGATTTTGTCCAAACTATGCTTACATATATCGATGATCGATATGATGCGATTGTTCCTAAAACTTCTAGAATACAACCACTTGCTTCCCTTTATCGGCGCACCGCTTTACCAAAAGTAAATCTACTAATCCAACAAAACAAGCGAAGTATGAAAGCCTTGTTAGATCAAGTAAGAGTTTGTTATGTTGGATTTGATGAAAATAGCCCAACATTTATTAATATCAATACACAAACAGATTGGGCACAAACAGTTAAAAAGGAGTCTTACGATGAATAAATTTACTCACTGGAACGAAGAAGGTCGCCCTAAAATGGTCGACATTTCCGAAAAAGAAATTACCGAACGTACGGCTATCGCACGCAGTACAATTACACTATCCGATGAAGTCTATCAAGCGATCCAACAAGGCGATATAAAAAAAGGTGATCCTACACAAGTAGCCCAAATTGCTGGGATTATGGGTGCCAAAAAAACAGCCGATATTATTCCGATGTGTCATCCAATTATGCTACAAGGAACAGATTTCCAATTTGAATATAGCAAAGCCGATGTTGGATACGAATTACACATTCAAGCAACCGTAAAATGTAACGGTAAAACAGGCGTGGAAATGGAAGCCTTAACGGCAGTATCCATTGCAGCACTAACTTTTTATGATATGTGTAAAGCAGTTGATAAAAGTATGGTTATTAAAGAAACTTATCTTGTACAAAAAACGGGTGGAAAAAGCGGTACCTTTACCCGTCAATAAACAAAAAAAATCCGGCATTTTATTGCCGATTTTTTTTGTTTTTAACCACCGATGTGCGACATTTCGATTTTTGATTTTTTCCTTTTTTCCATCGTCTGTTCATTTCGTTCATCGGAATAGCGGTCAGTTCGATTTTCCCATACATTTGAAATACATTGGATGATGGCTGCATCGTCTTCCCCATTCCTTAACAACTCACGTAAATCCGTTCCATCTGTTGCAAATAGACAAGTATATAATTTTCCTTCTGCTGAAATACGAGCACGTGAACATGATGAACAGAAAGAATCGGTTACAGATGAGATAACACCGATTTCGCCTTGATCGTCTTCATACTGAAAACGGGTAGCCACTTCCCCTTTATAATTCGGCTCAACAGGTTTCAATGGGGAAATTTGTTGCACTTGTTCAAGAATTTCCTTCTTCGACACAACGTCATCCATTTTCCAACCATTTGAGTTACCTACATCCATATATTCGATAAAACGAAGAATATGTTGTTTATCTTTAAAAAATTGGGCCATTGTCACAATATCTTGTTCATTTTTCCCTTTTTGAACAACCATATTAATTTTCACTTGCAAACCTGCTTCTGCAGCTTTTTCAATACCTTCTAATACGGTTTTCACTTTTCCACGGTGACCATTCATTTCGAAAAAGCGTTCTTCATTTAGCGAATCAAGACTAACAGAAACTCTCGATAATCCTGCTTTTGCCAAATCATTAGCATATTTTTTCAATAAAGTGCCATTTGTTGTTAAAGCAATATCCTCTACTCCGGCAATACGATGAATACGTTCAATTAATGTCGGTAAATCTCGACGTAGTAAGGGTTCACCACCTGTAATCCGTATTTTTTTCACACCTAATGAGACAAAAATCTTTACTAATCGTTCGATTTCTTCAAAACTCAATATTTTTTCGGAAGGTAAAAAAGCAAAATCTGGGCCAAATATTTCGGCAGGCATGCAATATTGACAACGAAAATTACAACGGTCTGTTACTGATATCCTTAAATCTCTAAGCGGTCTTTGAAATTGATCTTGTAGATTAGTAATTTTTAATCTCCTTCTTTCATATTAGTGGGTTGGTTCAGGTAATATAATACGCTCTTTGTGTGTATAAATATTAAGTGTATTTTGACGAATAAAACCAACCGTCGTAATTCCTAGTTGCTCTGCCAATTGCAATGCTAATTCGGTAGGCGCCGATTTAGATAATACAATTTCACACCCAATTTTAGATACTTTTAGTAAAATTTCCGACGAAATCCTTCCGCTGAATACGATAATTTTATCTTGCATACTAATGTTATTTTGTAAGCAATATCCGTAAATTTTATCTAAAGCATTGTGACGTCCAATATCCATCCGACTTAACACAACCCCATTTACATCACATAGCGAAGCATTATGCACACCGCCAGTTTTTTGGAATGTGGCTGCCGATTGTTGCATCTCTTTCATTAAACGAAAACAATCATCTGGTGTAATACGAACATGAACATCTTCCATCTTTTTGGAAGCTAACGCATCATTTGCAAAGACGAACCCTTGTCGGCTCATACCACAACAAGAAGTAATGTAACGTTTGTTTTGAATTTGTTGATAGAAAGGATTTATACGTTTTGTTTTAATATGCACAAATCCTTCTTTTTCTTGATACCAAATATCTTCAATATCATCAAAACTCGTAATGATTCGCTCTGATGCTAAATAGCCTACTACCATATCTTCTACATATTCCGGTGTACAAACCATCGTAACAAATTCTTGCTGATTAATCTTCACTGTGACAGCGTGTTCTGTCACAACGCTATCCTCTACTTCTAACATTTTATTATTTTCAATCCGTATAATTTCTCGATTTACTATATTTTCCATAAGGGTTCCTCTTTATTCACTAATTTTATCCTCAAAAATAAATACTGAAATTGCCAAATCTTCTTCGACTTTAATATCTGAAAATAAATGGAGCAGCTTTGTACCCATCAATTCTTCCATACCTTCTGGAGTTTTTTTCGAATACAACTCTTGAATCATAGTTGTCCTTGAAGCATGAACCATTTTTAATCCTTCTGGTTTACTGGCAATGAATCTTTCTGTTGGTGTCAGATTACCATACAACGTTGAAACGGCCATATTTTCTACAAAAACAGTATGAATACGCTCCGGTCCTTTACCGAATAAATCTTTGCGCAGTTTACGAATAATGTCGTTAAATTCATGCACTTTTTTTGACATGTTGACGATTCTCCTCACTTAATTAAATTTTTTTATCGGAGACCACCCTTACAGTTTGTTAATAATATAGCAACTTTAAAAAAATTTAAAGTGAAAATATTTTTTGATAATTATTACTATTAACAAATTGCATGATAAATATTGTCCATTTGAAATGTAACCGTTATAATAAGGTGGTTACAAATGGAATTGAATTATTTTGATGCTTATGTCATAGTTTTACCAAATTCCGGTTGCACTATTTGCATAGGAATCATAATGATTGAATTCTATTATGAAATCTAAAAAAATAAAAGTAGATTGAGTTTTTAGCACGGCTTGCTAAGAATTTTATCCACCGTGATTAGACAGCATGAAAAGTTCATGCCGTTTCATGGTGGATTTTTTTATTTTTTAAACATGTCAACAATATATGATCACTTCGTTAATGGTTGCCCTTATCCCTTTATAAGGACACGATAAATCTGAAAAAGAGCTTAATTTAACCATTTTTACAATTTATTATCACCCACAACTAACTCACTAGACTCTTTTCGGCTTTACCATAAGCATTAACCTTGTGACATATAATTTTGTCAAATAGCAAAAGGAGGAGTTTACGTTGACTAAAATTAACATTAATGGCGTACCCTATGAAGTAGCAGAAGGAGCTACAATTCTTGAAACCATTAATCAATATGGCATTGAGCATCCACAAATTTGTTATGTGCCATCAGTTGACCCTATCCAAACTTGTGATACTTGTATCGTAGAAGTAGATGGCCAACTCGTTCGTTCATGTTCAACAAAAGCAATAGACGGCATGAATGTCCAACTTAAATCTGATAAAGCGAAAGCTGCTCAAACAGAAGCAATGGACCGCCTATTAGAAAATCACATGTTATACTGTACTGTTTGTGATAATAACAACGGGAACTGTACACTACATAACACAGCAGAAATGATGGAAATTGAACATCAAAAATATCCTTACAAACCAAAAGTGGAACCACATGAAGTGGACATGTCCCACCCATTTTACCGTTATGATCCAAACCAATGTATCGCTTGTGGACAATGTGTAGAAGTTTGCCAAAACTTACAGGTAAACGAAACATTATCTATCGACTGGGAAGCAGAAAGACCACGCGTTATTTGGGATGACGGCGTTAGCATTAACGATTCCTCTTGTGTAAGTTGCGGTCAATGTGTAACAGTTTGTCCATGTAACGCTTTAATGGAAAAATCTATGCTTGGTGAAGCTGGTTTTATGACTGGTATTAAACAAGATACATTAGATCCAATGATCGATTTAATTAAAGAAGTTGAACCAGGATATAGCGGTATCTTCGCTGTTTCTGAAGTGGAAGCTGCGATGCGTAGCAAACGTACGAAAAAAACAAAAACAGTTTGTACTTTCTGTGGTGTAGGTTGTTCCTTCGAAGTTTGGACAAAAGATCGCAAAATTTTAAAAGTACAACCTTCTGATGGTCCTGTAAATGCCGTTTCTACTTGTATTAAAGGGAAATTCGGTTGGGACTTCGTTAACTCTGAAGAACGTATTACAAAACCATTAATTCGTAAAAACGAAGAATTTGTTGAAGCAACATGGGATGAAGCATTAGATTTAATTGCTTCGAAACTAGGCGGTATTCAAAAAGAATTTGGTCCTGGTTCTGTTGGTTTCATTTCTTCTTCAAAAATTACGAACGAAGAAAACTACTTAATTCAAAAAATGGCACGTCAATTGTTTGGAACAAACGACGTAGATAACTGTTCACGTTATTGCCAATCACCAGCTACAGACGGTTTATTACGTACAGTTGGTTTTGGTGGGGATGCAGGAACAATTAAAGATATTGCGAAAGCTGGACTTGTTATTATCGTTGGGGCAAACCCTACAGAAGGTCACCCAGTATTAGCGACTCGCGTAAAACGTGCTCATAAATTACATGGTCAAAAATTAATCGTTGCCGATGTTCGTAAACACGAAATGGCTGAACGCTCTGACATCTTCATGCGTCCTAAACAAGGTACGGACCAAGTTTGGTTAATGGCCGTAACAAAATACATCATCGACCAAGGTTGGCATGATGAAGCATTCATTAAAGAAAATGTCCATGACTTTGGTGCTTTCAAATTTGTACTTGAAAAATACACACTTGAGTATGCAGAAGAAGTAACAGGCATTTCGAAAGAAACATTAATTAATGTTGCGGAAATGATTCGTGATGCTGACGGTACATGTGTTCTTTGGGGTATGGGTGTTACTCAAAATACAGGTGGTTCTTATACATCAGCTGCAATTTCAAACCTTCTATTAGCTACTGGTAACTATCGTCGTCCAGGTGCAGGAGCTTACCCTCTTCGCGGTCATAATAACGTTCAAGGTGCTTGTGACATGGGTACTTTACCAAACCTATTACCAGGTTATCAAAAAGTAACAGATGATGAAGCACGTGCTAAGTTTGAAAAAGCATATGGCGTGAAAATTCAACCGAAACCAGGTCGTAACAATCCACAAATGTTAGATGCGATTATGGAAGGTAAAATGAAAGCTATGTACTTAGTTGGTGAAGATATGGCGCTAGTGGACGCTGATGCGAACCATGTAGATAAAGTTCTTTCATCATTAGACTTCTTTGTTGTTCAAGATGTGTTCTTATCACGCACTGCACAATATGCAGATGTAGTTTTACCAGCAGCACCATCTCTTGAAAAAGAAGGTACATTTACAAATACAGAACGTCGTGTTCAACGCTTATATCAAGCTTTACCAACACTAGGTGAATCAAAAGCAGATTGGGAAATTTTACAATTAGTTGCGAATCGTTTAGGAGCAGATTGGAACTACAGCCACCCAAGTGAAATCTTCGACGAAATGGCTAGCCTTTCTCCAATTTTCTCTCAAGCAAACTACGATGTATTAGAAGGATGGGGCAGCTTCAACTGGGGTAGCCACGATGGTAAAGATACACCTTTACTATATGAAGATGGCTTCAACTTCCCTGACAAAAAAGCTCGTTTTGCTTTAGATGATTGGATGAAACCTGTTGAATATGAACCAGAATACGATTGTCATATTAACAACGGGCGTATGTTAGAACACTTCCACGAAGGAAACATGACAAATAAATCGAAAGGTATTCAATCAAAAGTACCTGAGATTTTCGTAGAAGTATCACCTGAATTGGCGAAAGAGCGTGGTATTGAAGATGGAACGTTATTACGTTTAGTGTCTCCATATGGTGCATTAAAATTAAATGCCCTTGTAACAGACCGTGTACAAGGTAACGAACTATTCTTACCAATGAACTCTACTAGCAAAGATTCAGCGATCAACTTCTTAACTGGTGGAGGTGCGGATGTGAATACATCAACACCGGCATACAAACAAACAAAAGTACGAGTGGAAGTATTGAAAGCAAAAGGAAAATCACCACTTCCTAGAACAAATCCAAGAAATAAAAAACGTCACCCACAAAATGGTGTTGAAGTACAACGGAAATGGAATCGTCCTGGCTACGTTCACTTAACAACAAATTAATGGAGGAGTGAAAGAATGGCTGCACCAATTAGTACGATTAAAAAGCAAGAATTAACCGAAGAACAAATTAAAGAACAAAAGTTAGAGAATTTAAAAAAGCTTCTTTCTGAAAATGAAGAAGCTGTAAATGAAATTTTCTCCATCATGGGAGAATTAAATGCGATTGGCGCCCTTGAAGCCGTAACAAAACTACTTGAGGCAAAAGAAGAAGTTGCTCATATCGTATTAGGTCAAGTAACGCGTGAACCTGTTACGAATATTATTAACAACTTAATGGGGGCTGCCGGTGCTTTATCGGCCATGGACCCAGAAAAAACAACAAAATTAATCGAGAGTTTAACTACTGGCTTAGATGAAGCAAATAAAGCGGTAGACACTGACGAAAAAGTCAGTGTCTTCAAGCTTGCTAAAATGTTAAACGATCCTGATGTGAACCGTGCCATGAACTTTGGCATTCACTTCTTAAAAGGGCTAGGTAAAGGCTTAAAATAGAAAGGAGGTTTTTGAAATGTTGACAAAGGAAAACATTTTAAATGCACTAAAACACGTAGAAGACCCGGAACTTCATAAAAGCGTTGTTGAGTTAAATATGGTACGTAATCTAAAAATTGACGGCACTCATGTTTCTCTAGACGTCATCTTAACAATTAAAGGTTGTCCGTTAAAAGCGAAGATTCAACAAGATATTGAACAAGCTTTAAAAAATATTGGAGCTACAAGCGTCTCCCTTCAATTCGGTTCTATGACAGATGAGGAACGTCGCACACTAACAGCTACCCTAAAAGCTCAAAACGTAACAGATCAAGGGATGCCTAAAATGTTGAAACCTGAATCTGGCGTTAAATTTATTGCTGTTACGAGTGGTAAAGGTGGTGTCGGTAAATCGACGGTTACAATTAATTTAGCGACTGCCCTTGCCCGTCTTGGAAAAAAAGTTGGTATTGTCGATGCCGATATTTATGGCTTTAGTATTCCAGCTATGATGAAAATCGATCAAAAACCAACAATGATTGACCAAACAGCAATTCCAGTTGAGAGCAATGGAGTGAAAGTCATGTCGATGGGCTTTTTCTCAAAGGATAATCAACCTGTTATGTGGCGCGGACCAATGCTGAACAAATGGATTCGCAATTTCCTTGCCAACACCCATTGGGGAGAATTAGATTATCTTCTACTAGACTTACCACCTGGTACAGGAGATGTTGCCATCGATGTGGCGGCAATGATTCCACAAGCAGAAGAAATTATTGTCACTACACCGCACAACGCAGCTTCTCATGTAGCAACACGCTCAGGTCTAATGGCTCAACATACGAAACATAAGATTTTAGGTGTTGTTGAAAATATGGCTTACTTTGAAAATGCAGATGGTGAAAAGAACTATCTATTCGGTCAAGGTGGAGCAGAAAAACTAGCAGATGAACTTCATACCCACATCATTGCTCGAGTACCATTTGCGAAACCTGAGGAAAACACAGGTTCTTCGGTTTATGATGAAGACTCAGTTGTTGGTGAAGTATTTACACATCTAGCAGAAGATATTGTTTATCGTTAAGATCAAATTGGGTTCGGTAATTAGACCGCCCCATAAATAAGACAAGCATTCAACCAGTTGTAGGATTTCCCTACGACTGGTTGTTTTATTATTTCCCCATAAAAAAACATCTTCTAATTGAATTCTAGTTTTGTAACCTGAATTCAATCGAAGATGTTTATTTAAATGAACACATTCTACTAATTCATATAACCCGCTCTTCTTAAAACTTGCATGAAATAAAAGCGGTACGTATTTTTTACAAAAGTGTCTAATGGTAAACCAACATTCAATTGATATTTCGTAAAAATGAAATAAAATCGTTTATCCCATTTTAACCGTAACAATTCTCCTGCCTCTTCACCATATTTCTCTGTAAATTCTATAATTAAAGGTTCAATCATATCTTTGCAATAGTCTTTTAAACTTGCAAGAGCGTCGATATCTTTGTCCCTTTGAAAACGTGTAATCCAATCCGCTAATTGCTCGTCCATATTCATATCCATCCTTCTATCAATCTGAGTTTCTTCCTATTATATTATATCATTTTTTACCCTTTTTTCGTGTCTCGTTGCTTCAGTATTTAACTAAATCGTTATGAATTAAAAGTATAGAAATCGCGACATTGTTTTAAACGTCGCGATTCATTCTACTATTTCTAGTATTCAATTTAAAGCTCACGATCCATCACTTCTATTAAATAGTTTCTCTAATTTTAGATGTCGCATGATGTACTTCAACAGTATAGTGAATGCAAAAATGATAATTAAAATAAGGGTAATCGAAGCCCCTGGAGGTGTTCCTAATTCATAGGAAGTGATTAAACCACTCGAAGTGCCAATTAATGCAATAATTATACCAAACAAAATGACACCATGAAAACTTTTACTCAATCGAAGGGAAATGGCAGCAGGCAAGACGATAACGGCAGAAACAAGTAAAGCTCCGATTATCGGCATAATGACAGCAATCGTAACGCCAGTTAGCACATTAAACAAAATCGACATCATTTTAATAGGCAATCCTGCGGTAAAGGCTGTTTCCTCATCAAAGGTGAGGACATACATCGGCTTGCGAAAAATGAAATATAATAAACCGATCATAACCGTCAGTCCTAACAATATCCATACTTGTTGCTTACTAATTGTCACAATAGAACCGAACAAAAATTGATTGATACTTAACGTTGCCCCGCCGTCATTCAAACTCATTAAAACTAACGCTAGTGCCAGTCCTGCAGACATGATAATCGCAATCGACACTTCTGAATATGTACGATAGACGATACGTAAATATTCAAGCACAAATGCTATTACCATGACGACTAAAATATTCGTCCAAGTAGGATTGACACCAATGAGCAATCCTAACGCTACACCTGCTAATGAAATATGTGAAAGGGTATCTGCCATTAAAGACTGTCTACGCAAAATCAAAAACAACCCTAACATCGGTGCAATGAGTGAAATTAGGAAGGATGCTTGGAAAGCTCTTTGCATGAATCCATGGAAAAACATCTCCATGGGGACCCCTCCTTCTGTACCAGCTCAATATGTTTAGTAGCATAATGGCGAATTTGGTCATGATCGTGGGTAACCATTAAAATACCTTTATGATGTTCTTTACAATTGTGCTGTAATAATTTGTAAAATTCTTCTTGAGAGTGCACGTCCATTCCTGTCGTCGGTTCATCCAATACGAGCAAATCAGGATCTGTCGCGAACACACGGGCAATGGAAATTCGCTGCTTTTGCCCGCCTGACAGTTCTCCTATTTTTTTATGGCGCATCTCCCACATTCCTACTGATTCCAGCGAGCGTCGTACATGTTCTTTGTCTTCCCCATCTAATCTTTTAAACCATTTTCCTCGTTGATAACGTCCAGACTGCACCAGTTCCAGTACCGTGCTTGGGAATCCAGTGTTAAAGGATGCGACCTGCTGCGAAACATACCCTACAACTAGCTTCTCACCAATGTAATTGGTTGGCGAGAGCCAGACGCTGCCTTTCGACGGCTTGAGTAGACCTAAAATATTTCGTAGCAATGTTGTTTTGGCCGCTCCATTTTCTCCCGTCAGCATGACAAACTCTCCCGCGTTCACTTCAAAGGAAATATTCTCTAACACCGGTTCCTCTTCATACTGAAAGGCAAGATTTTTCACTTCAATATAACGCATAATCAAGCGACCTTTCATATTATTGGATACTTAACTGCAAAGCTTCCAAGTTTTCACGCATCGCATCCAAGTATCCTAAATCTTTTTCTTGCAGCTCTTCCGACAGCACTTCCAAATCATATAACACAGCCGTCTCTGTCCCTGTTTCCTCAGCAACCGTTTCTGCAATTGCTGAACTAGCTCCTTGCTGATAATAGATCACCGGTACATCATATTCTTTTACTAGATTACCAATTTCAGCTATACGAGAAGGACTTGGTTCTACTTCTGTCGATAAGCCCCCAATGGCAACTTGCTCCAAATGATAACGTTCGGCAAGGTATCCAAATGCTTGGTGCTGTACGACAAAAACACGATTTTCCGCCCCTTCGAGCGCATTTTCATACTCTTCATTTAAAGCTTGCAGTTCTTCATTAAAAGCTTTAGCATTCTCTTCATAAATAGCCTTCCCTTCCGGATCTGCTTCAATTAACGCATCCCGAATGACGTTGACTTGCGCTTGTGCCAATACTGGGTCCAACCAAATATGCGGATCATGATTTTCGTGATCATCAATCATAACGGAGACAGGTTCTGATTGGGCGTATATGTTTTCTTCATTATCTAAAAGGGCTGCCCGTACTTCGAAACTTTCTCCCGTTGTTTTAAACTCAAAATGATCTGTTTCTTGACCGGAGACAGCTTCCCATTCCTCATCCTGGCTTCCGCGCACGTACCAGCGCCAATTCGTAAAGTCCGCTTCTTCTTTTAGATCCGCAACGAGCGTAACGACATCTCCCGTATGATAATGATCAGCCAAACCAACGATTTCAATCGGTTCAGTATTGTCACTATTTCCATGTTCATGATAATGTTCGTCCTCATGACTGTCTCCATGAGTGTGGTCATTCCCATGATTATCAATCATAACTTTTACCGGTTCTGATTGCGCATAAATATTGTGTTCATTATCAAAAAGTACTGCCTGAACTTCAAAACTTTCTTCTGTCGCTTCATATTTAAATTCAGGTCCTCCAACTTCTGGTACAGTTACCCATTCCTCGTCGGCACTTTTTCTTGTGTACCAGTGCCAATGATCAAACTCCACCTCTTCCTCTAATTCCGCAGTTAATTCAATTGCATCCCCTGTATGATAATGGGCCGCAACCCCTTGAATTGTTATACTTCCTGTAGTCTGCGGTTCTTCACCATCCTCATGATGATCATGTTCACTCCCCTCAGTTGAGTCAACACCATCTGCCGTACGTGCAATCACAAGATTATCGTTTTCTATCGTATTGAATAAACTATCTACCCAATGTTCCATCTCTTCACTGCTATACACAAATACATCTGCTTCATTAACCGTTGTTACGTCTTTTGCACTCGGTTCATAATGATGTGCATCTTCTCCTGCAGACACCATTAACGATACATCTGCCCGATCTCCTGCCACTTGTCGAGTAAATTCATACATCGGGTAAAAGGATGTAACAACGGAAAGCTGTTTATCGGACTCGCTTTCGTTCTCTGCAGAAGTACATCCGGAAAGAGCGGCACACGTAACGAAACTAAGGAAAATCGTTGTTAACCACGGTTTTTTCATCTTTCTTTCCTCCTAAACTACATGACCAAAAGTGTCATTTTAATCGCTCTGATTTCTATTACACTCCTTAACTATCTTTTAATGTGCCAGCATATCACGCACGAGATCTTCTGCATCTAAATTAGAAGGATAATACGTTGGCCAATTTGTCACTTCCTCTAATAATGCTTCCCGGTCATCTCCCCAATATAAGTGGTAATGGTTTGAATCAACTGGGAAAATATTATGATCACTAAATTGAATGTATTGAGGAGCTTCCTCTGATCCATCTACTAATTTAAAAATATATCGTACTCCTCTATTTCCTTTTTCATAGGTAAGGATTTCATATCCATCTGATGCGTACTCTCCTGAATACTCCTTTCCATCTTCAAAAAATGTTACGACATTATTCTCGATCGTGATGCGGTTAACATTCGTTTCATATCCTACTTTGTAGTATTCCTTGTACTCTTCTTCTGTCATATCTCCGCTTTCTGCTTTATGTGCAAACACTTCATCCAAATCTCCAGATAAAAGATAAGGATAGACCGATTGCCAATCTCCTTCCCAATCGGACAATTCACGCTCTTTTACTTGACTGTCTTCGAAATACCCATTATAGATTTGCTTACTTTCTTCGTCGTGTCCGTGATGGTCATCAATTACCACTTTAACAGGTGCAGATTGAAACTCCGGTTTGTCGTCACTACCATATAAAACGACTTTTATCTCTATACCATCCTTTGTTGCTTCGCCCGTAAAAGTATCCGTTTCCTGTCCAGAAATCGCTACCCATTCCCCATCACTACTTTCTCTGCTATACCAGTGCCAATGATCGGACTCCGTTTCTTCTTCCAAAACTGCTGTTAATTTAATAGTATCCCCAGTATGGTAATGATCAGCGATGCCTTCAATTGTTATTTTTTCTGGTGCCTCTTGATTCGTTTCTTCCCCTTCAGAATGGTCATGTTCCTCGTCTGTATGTACTTCTTCCTTAGTTGCCTCTTCTCCCGTTCCTTGGCATGCTGCTAAGAAAATGCTTAACAGTAAGATACTCGACAAACCCAAAAGTAATTTTTTCATTTTATTCTTCCTCTCGTTTAAATTGGTTTTTCCTCTCAAATTACAAAGCGTAATCATTACGTTTTAAAAATGCGTAAAAATTTTTAGCCTTCTCCTGCATTGAAAATGATTAACGTAATGATTAGCTATGTACTCTTTTCAAGTGGTCATTAATTCATGAACAAAAATAGTTGTTCTTTACTTTTTTCAGAAGATGCTCCGATCAAATGATTCGTATAATCAAACCATCTCACTTTTCTACAGCGTTCTTCTATTCTTTCATTCAGTTCTTCTTCTATTTCATTCATTAATTTTGCAATCATTGAGAAAGGCATATTAAAATGCCGGCTTGCTATTTCATATGGGGAATACGCTGTAAAAAGTTGAAGGTACTCTTCTGATGTATTTGATTTTTCAACTAGACGATCTTCCATGTCGATAATAAATTGATACAGTCTTTTCTTATTTTCAGGGAGTTTTTTTACTTCACTTTTTAATAATAATTCCATTAACCGGTCATTCATTGAATGTTTCACCCTTCGTTTCAGAAAAATAAGCATATTGCTTACCAGAAAATAAGCATATTGCTTACCAGCTGGATTTTTTCACGCCTGGTATTTGACCTTTATGGGCCAACTCTCGGAATGCGATACGAGAAAGTCCAAATTTCCGCATATATCCTCTCGGTCTACCCGTCAATTCACAGCGGTTATTCAAGCGGGAAGGAGAAGAGTCCCTTGGCAATTTAGCCAATGCCTGATAGTCTCCTTTTTCTTTTAACTCTTTTCGCAATTCAGCGTAACGGGCTACCATTTCCCTTTGTTTTTTATCTCGTACGACTTTTGACTTTTTAGCCATGCTATTTCCTCCTTATGAAGTGTTATAATCATTTCGTTTCTCTGTGTAATATCACTCGTTTAAGACGGGGACTATATTTCTTTAATTCGATGCGCTCAGGATTATTGCGCTTATTTTTTGTCGTTATATAATTTCGGTCTCCTGTCTCTGTGCACGCTAGTGTAATCTTCACTCTCATCAATTGTTCCTCCTAATAATCTATAAATTTCAAATTAAACATTCGGCAACGGATCCGGGAATTTCGTCCAGTCTTGCTCCATCTCTTCATTCGTTAGTAAACAGCGATTCAATGAATCAATGATTGCTTGTTGATCCATCTGAACACCAATTAATACAAGTTCATTCATTTTACTTCCTTCCTCTTCAATCCATGTACCGATTCTTTCCATACTTAAAGATGGACCTGCTTGGGAAAGTAGAATGGCTATATCGTTACGTGTTGCAAGCCAAAGAAAACCTTTCGCCCGTACGACTTCAACTGGCCATTCATTCATCCAGTTCATGAAACGTTCAGGATGCAATGGTCTATGACTTCGATAAACAAAAGATCCAATACCATATTCCTCTGTCTCCGGAATATGTTCCTGATTCAATTCTTTCATCCACCCTGCCCCTTGGCTAGCTGCTTCAAAATCGAACATCCCTGTATTCAACACTTCATGCAGATCGACATTCGCCTTTACTGTATGAATAATTTTTGCATCGGGATTCAAACTTCTCAGTACCCCGCTCAGTTCATTCACTTTTTCTTCCGTTAACAAGTCGGTCTTGTTCAATAGTAAGACATTAGCAAATTCGATTTGATCGATGAGTAAGTCGGCGATTTCCCGCTGATCCTCTTCTGTTACTGCTTCTTTTCGCTGGAGAAGGGTATCGCCTGAAGTAAAGTCATGCCAGAATCTATAGCCATCGACAACAGTCACCATCGTATCCAAACTGCAAAGCTCAGATAAATGAATGCCTAAACTTTCATCTGTATAAGTGAAAGTTTGAGCAACAGGTATCGGTTCGCTAATACCGGATGATTCAATCAAAATGTAATCAATATCTCCAAGTTCAGCTAACCTAGCTACTTCCACTATTAAATCTTCCCTAAGGGTGCAACAAATGCAGCCGTTCTGCATTTCCACTAACTTTTCCTCTGTCCGTGCAAATCCTCCTTTTTTCACCAAAGAGGCATCAATATTAACTTCGCTCATATCGTTTACAATAACTGCTACCTTCAGTCCTTGTCTGTTATGCAAAATATGATTTAACAAAGTGGTCTTTCCTGATCCTAAATAACCGCTTAGGACAGTTACAGGTATTCTCTTTTCCATTCCGCCTCTCCTCTTTCCAAAAATCTATCCATCTGCAAATCGTAATCATTACGTTTTACATCATATACATGTTTCCTCCATTTTGCAAGAACTTTTATAAAATGAAATAAAAATTGTTAGCATTCTATTTCTGTTCGAGTATCTGGGGCCACTCTGTAATGAACTACTACATGTTATAAAATCAATTCTAGTCCATTAAAAAACGCCAAAACCCTTGTAATTCAAGGATTTTGACGTTCAGCGAGACGGCGGGAATCGAATCCACCTCTCCAAAAACTATGCTAAAAAATTTTTAGTAAATAGTGATTCTAAAAGTGGTTGGTATTTCTTTTTACTAGATTGATATTGTTCTAGTATTTCTTCGCCACTATTTTCAATGATTTCAATCCGCTCTAATATTTCCTTCGTTAGTTGTTGAGAGTCGGTAGAAACAACTAACTGTTCTAAGCCAAGGGACGCTGCATTATCAAATATTTTAAAGCGATAGCCTAATGCGATGGCTGGAACATTCGCTGCAAACGAAAGATAGTTTGCATGTAGTTTAAAATTAATCGTTGCTGTACATTTAGATAATTTTTCTATTAACTGCTGTTCCGTATACAGATTTTTATCTAGTATGACACTCTCTGGCACATTGATTTTTTCAAATAACCTTTCACAGTGAGGTCTATCATCGCCCCATACCGAATAAATCATTATTTTATAACCAGATTCAATTAATTTTTTTGCTGCCTCAACTAACTGTTTCTCAACTAAACTTTCATTTCCCCCGTATAAACGATTGAACGTAGTCCCCCAGTTGATGCCAATTAGTTTTTCTTTTGCCTGAAGTTTATTCGGATCAGGCTCCTCTAATAATAAACCCGGATCCCCAATAATTTGTATTTTATTCGCCTTTTCGCTTCCGAGCATAATTTCAATCGCCTTTTTCGTTAAAGGTCCTCTTACCCCTACAAACAATGCCTTCTCAATTACTTCGTCTAATACTTCAATATCCTTTTGTTTGAAATTTTGTTCCATCGATAACAGTTGATCATTCATTAATAAATCTAAATTTTCCTTCTCAATCCAATCGATTCCCGAGCCCCATATCATGACTGATTTCCCTTTATGTAGGGCGTTTTGAAGGATTTGTAGATACCCCGGTAATAAGAGGGAGCCACCTCCTAATATGACCGCATCATATTGTTCAACGTTTTTCATGTCGGTACCCGGAACTGACGGAATAATTTCGATCTGATCTTCATTTAAATATTCATTACATTTGTCTCGAAAGATGTGCCATAACAATTCATCCCCTAAATTATTAAAGCCAATCCAGCCGATATATAGAAGCTTTTTCAACTTTCGGTTCCTCCCTTTGTTGTTTCAGCGTAAATTTTAATAATCTCCGTTGCGATTTTTTGTATATTGAACATTTCTTCTACAATTTCCCTTGATGTGATTCCATTTAATTTGAGTTGTTCTTTATTTAATAAATATTTCTTTAAATCGTTTCTCAAAATATGTCTGCTGCAAGGAGATTTGGAACCATGATCTCCAAAGTAATAGTTCCAAGCTTCATCAATATTCTCTTTATGCACCATTCCAAAATAACCATGGTTTCCAACTGCTATGACTGCTTTTTCTGAAGCCATCGCCTCAAGGGCAACCCGTCCTGTACCAACGACACAATCGGCCATAGAATAATAAGCATGCATATTTTTTTGTTCCCCAACGATATGGATAAAAGAATCTTTGCACGCTTTTTCAATGATTTGTGATAAGTTTTTTATGTCTCGAAGTTTATCGCCATCTCCGACTACGATAACGTGAAGATTTGGAATCGGATTTAATTTAAGATCCTTGCAAGCTCGTAAAAATATCGAACAAACACTGGCCTTTGCCCATGTAATCCTGCTCGCATAAAGGGCGACTGGGGAATCTTCCGGTATGTTCAATTCTTTTTTCAATTCTCCATATGTGGCATCCCGTGGATATTCCTCTAAATTAATTCCATTTGGAACTAAGTAAGGATGTTCGACGCCGAAGGACTTAATATAGTCGCATAACGGTGGACTTACACAAATGACAGCATCGGACAATTTTAGCAACTTTCGAATTTCGTCGTTCGGATAATAGGTGCCATGTACGGTTAAAACTGTAGCAATTCCTTTATTTTTTGCGGCCTTTCCCGCTAAGTATCCAGAAGGTGATTGATGGAAATGAACAACAGAAATTTGCTCAGCTTCAATAATTTCTTCAAGTTTTTCTATTAACTCTCTCTCATGTTTTTCCTCAAGATCTAGTGTCTTAGGAAAATCGATATGATAAATAGGACAATTTAAAGCTTCATAGGAGCTTACTAAACTCCCTTCTTTTCTTGCGGCAAAAGTAATAAATACATCATTTTTTAATAATTCTTTTGCCAAACCCAATACGTGGGTTTCCGTACCCCCAATATATAAAGCATCTGTGACAAGTAAAACCCTTTCTTTATTCACCTTTAGCACTTCCATAAAATTGTTTTGAACGCTGTTTTTCATGAACCCGATAGTAATATAATACGTCTCTTAAATTATCGATTTTTAATTTCGCATTTAAGAATTTGACGATAAATTCATAGTCTTCAGCACCAGTTATTCTTCTTGTTGGACCACCTAGCAAATCAAAAACCTTTCCACGGAATAAAATCGTCCCGTGGCAGATGCAATGCTTCCCTAAAGCATATATTTTTCGAATATCGTCCCCATAATATAGCCAATTAGCTTCTTTTCCATTTTCTTTATTGCCGTCAGTAAACGCCCGATAATTCGTTCCAATTAAATCGTAGTCTGGATTTTCCTTTAAAAAGTTCACTTGTTTTTCAAAACGTAAAGGATGTGAAATATCATCGGCATCATTTACTGCAATATATTCACCTGTACTCATAAAATAGCCGATATTGAGTGCCCCGGCGAACCCTGTATTTACAGGAAGATTGCATAAGATGATTGGAAAAGATGGATTAGAATTTTCTATCCATTGTTCTACTATTTTTACTGTATTGTCAGTCGACGCATCATTGACAAGAATTACTTCTATTTGATTGTATGTTTGGGATAGTAGTCCGTTTAAACAATCTTCAATATAAGGGGCTGCATTATAGCATGGAATTACAACACTAACTAACCCTTCTTCTCTTATCTTCATAGTTATCACCTCTAGATTAAACTATGTAATCTATTTCACATTCCTTGTGCAGAAGACCAATTTTAAAAAATATTTTAAAAAAGATAGAATTTTATGCACACATTCCCAAACAAATTAGAACGAGCAAACATATAATTCAACATATGTTATTGAAGAAAGGAGATTAACATGTGGCAACTTCGTTCAATTCTTAGTCCATTAGAAGGTATGACGATTGATATTACAACAGAATTCTCTACAGTTTCTGGAATATTAATCGAAGTGAAAGCGGACTATATTGTGCTCAGAACAACTGCTGATTTACTGTATATTCCGTTAGCAAGTATTAAAAGTGTAGCTTATTAAAATAGGAGGTGTTAATGTTGTTTGAAAACTATTTATTTAGTCAGCTTCGCAAACTAATTAATGAGGAAATAAGAGTTGCAACTGGCGAAGAATTGTTTACTGGAATACTCGTATCAGTTGATAACGCCATCCTAAGGTTACGTGAATCAACTGATGACTATGAAAGAGAAACAAGAAATATCGTAGTCCTTTTATCTGAAGTTAGCTTCATCCAAGTAGATGCAGAATAAGTTCAGATAATCCTTTCATGTAGTTTTTTCGATCCATAGAAATTGATAATTTTAAAGTATATATATGAAATAAATACCCCGTAAAGATAGAGTGTCATCTACTTTTACGGGGTTTACTTTTATTGGAATAAAATGATAAATTAAATAATTCCTTGCATACGTAAAATAATCTCTGCTACGATTGCGGAACCGAGGAATGTGCCTAATAGGACGAACATGCCGACAATGACCGTTTTCCATCCGAGTTTCGCAAAATCCGTCCATGAACGACCAATTGAAATCCCTGCATAGGCTAAAATCGGTGTGGCAATAGCTAGTAAATTGACTTTGCCTGTCCACTCGACGATTTTTTCAGATCCTGGTACAGCTGGCATTGATAGTATAAATGCTAATATACCAATGTAAGCAATACTCGGTATCCCTTTATATGGAATCGCTCGATGAATGATTAAACCAAGTAAACTGATGGAAGCCAAAACAATTATTCCAGGAAGTGACTCCAGTGGCATAACTTCGTAGCCAATCCAGTTTCCAATGATGACCATAAACGATACAATAATCATCAATATGACCCATTCTTGAATATTTTTTAGCATCGATTATTTCACCACCTTTGTTTTGGATTCATCTTTTACTTCCTCAGTTATTACGATAGTTGACTCCATTTCTATTTCTGGTTCGCTGTAATTTTTTCGTTTTGTTAATACTTTATATAACTTTTCTGTTAATGGTAATCCTATGAAAATACTTGCATACAAGCCCGTAACAGAAGTTAATAAGTTACTAGCTCCCGAAAAGGCAGTAATCGTATCGGCCATATCAGGAAATGCAGCCACTAAAGGTCCTAAAGAGGCAGCGGCCATACTTCCACTTCCCACTCCTGTAGCCATTGCAAAGGAATAAGGATGAAGAGGTGTCGCAGTAGCCAGGAAGCCAGATATTAACCCTAAAAAGATAGATCCAAATACCGTACCGAAAATATACATCGACATCACTCCACGGCCTTCGGGAGAAGACAGTCCAAATTTATCAGTAATTAAAGCTAAATTCGGTTCCCGTCCAATGGAGTGGGTCATTCCAATACTTTCTCGCTTCAATCCTAATAAAATGGCAATCGGAAGGGCGATTAAAATTGTTCCTAAATTTCCAATCTCTTGGAGAATGAGAGCGGGGCCCGCCTCAATCAATTGAGGTAGCGCTGGCCCTGCTTGTACACCGAACTTTGCAATTAATAACGTTAATGTAATATAAACTAATGTTTCAGCTTTTTCCGACTGCTTTTTTGTTACAAGGGGTGTGAAATAAACTGCAATCCCAATAATGACTGCATAAAGCATAGGCAGTAATAAAATAATTCCCACCCCAACCGAAATACTATGCTGACCAATTAACTCGGTAACACAAACGATTGCTAATACTAAACCATGTAATTTCCAATCTTTCCACAAACCTGCTGCATTTCCCTCCATACACTTTCCCCCTTTACTTAAATTGATTCGTGATTACTTCACCTGAACTTCCTTAGCATGTACTTGCATATATTCTAGCGTCGCTAATCCAAGCGTTTTTGCTGCGATTAATAATGCTCTCTCATCAATATCAAATTTCGGATGATGGTGTGGGTAAGACACTTCCCACTCAGGATTGCGTGCACCTGTAAAGAAGAACGTTCCTTTTACATGTTGTAAATAGTACGCGTAATCTTCACCGCCCATTACCGGCTCGATTTCTTTTACTGCCGTTACACTAGGTACTTTCTTCGCTAATTCGGCTACGAATTCCGTCTCTTCCTCATGATTAATAAGTGTTGGATAACCACGAGTATAAGTGAATTCATAACTTGCACTAGCACTTTCACATACGCCTTTCACGACTCTTTCCATCTCTTGTTCAATCAATGCGCGAGTCTCCTCTTTAAAAGTTCGAACCGTTCCTAGCATCTCTGCTTGATCAGCAATCACGTTGTATGGATTTTCTGCTACAAAGGATGTAACGGATATAACCGCCGAATCTAACGGATTAATTTTCCGACTAACAATTTGGTTTAAACTATTAATAAGTTGGCTTCCTACCGCAATACTATCAATTGTTTGATGTGGGTATGCACCATGTCCCCCGCGACCTTGGATACGAATATTAAACATGTCCGGTGCTGCTTGAAGGGCACCCGCGCGATAACCAATCTCCCCTAATGGCATTTGAGCTTGTAAATGGGTACCAAAAATAACATCAACACCATCTAAACAACCATCTTCAATCATTGAAATGGCACCGCCAGGAGGTAATTCCTCTGCATGTTGATGAATAAAGACTACCGTTCCTTGTAGTTCTGCCTTCATTTTATTTAATACTTTTGCCAAGCCTAGTAAAGTGGCCGTATGACCATCATGGCCACACGCATGCATGACCCCTTCATTTTTGGACTTGAAAGGTAGATCCGTTTGTTCAACAATCGGCAGTGCATCAAAATCAGCACGCAGGGCAACTGTCGGTCCTGGTTGATCACCTTTTAAAGTAGCAACAACCCCGTTTCCGCCAACGCCCCTTTTCGTTTCATGTCCTAACTTTTCATGGAATTCAGCAATATATTTAGCCGTATTTACCTCTTTAAATGAAAGTTCCGGATTCGCATGTAAGTGCCTCCGTATTTCTACTATCTCCTCATAAACTTCTTCTAAACGATCAAATAATGTTTGCATTCTATTAACCTCCTTTTATTTATTTCATATGTTAAGTTTATAAAATAGATTCTTAATTTTCACACAATTTCAGTTAGCACTTTGTAAATAGCAGATGAATCTAAGTTTCCTTTTCCTTTATTTTTTCCTAAATGAAATAGCTGGTGGGTACTATCACTGACAAAAGTAGCTATTTGGTTGTCTTCTGCTAGATTTCGATATAAATGAATATCTTTTGTCATGTTGGCCAAGGAAAATTTCACATTGTCAAAAGTGTGATCCAGGATATTTACACCGAAAACATCCATCGCTCGGGTTTGTCCACTACCTTTTTGCAAGATGGAGGCAAGCTTTTCTTTTGGAACGCCTGCCTTTTCACTCGTTAAAAAGGCTTCACTTAATAATGAAATGACACCGGCGACAACCATGTTGTGGCATAGCTTGACGATTTGCCCTGCACCACTTTCACCTAAATATTCAATATGTTTTCCTATCGCTTGTAGAACCGGGAGGATTTCATCTAGTCGCTCTTCACTCCCACCAATCATAATAGTGAGCGTTCCATTATTCGCACCATCTGGCCCACCACTTAACGGGCAATCGTAAAATTCAACGCCTTTTTCTTGAGCTTTTTGATGGATCTGTCTTGTGATATTGACGTCATTGGTACTCATGTCCAAAATGAAAGTGCCTTGTTTCATTCGAAATAGAATTCCAGTATCCTCATTTAAAACCATTTCTTTCACTAGATTCGGCGATGTTAACGATAAAATGACAAAATCAACTTGACCCGCTAATTCTTCAGGTGCGGAAGCTGGGGTTGCCCCTTCGTTTACTAGCTTTTTCACTGCCTCTTCATTAATATCGTAGACCATGACATTGTAATGATGTTTGATTAAATTTTTCGCCATGCCACTTCCCATTAAACCACAGCCAATTACTCCAACCGTTGTCATCCAAAGCCCTCCTATGCCTTCATGTAAACCGTTTTATATTCAGTCCAAAATTCTAACGCTGTTGAGCCTTGTTCCCGCGGTCCTAAACTCGACGCTTTCTTCCCACCGAAAGGATATTGATTTTCAAAATAGTTGGAAGGAATATTCACGTGGGTCACACCTGTCTCGATATGTTTAACAAAGTGCATGGCCTTTGCTAAATCTTTCGTATAAATAGTAGAAGACAATCCAAACTCACTATCATTGGCTACTTCCAATGCTTCTTCATAGGAATCGACTTCAATGACGGCAATAACCGGCGCAAAAATCTCTTCCTTAAAAATTCGCATTTCTCGATTGACATTACTGAACACGGTTGGTGCTATAAAGTACCCTTTATCCAATCCATTATCCGTTAGTCTTTTTCCACCACATTCAAGGACTGCTCCATCTTGAATGGCGTCGTTCACATGTTCTAAATACAAGTTCAATTGATTTTCGTCGATAATTGGTCCATTATCGGCATTTTCATCAAAGCCATCGCCAATGGTTAGAGCGTTTGCTGCCTCAACTAATCGAGCAATGACCTCTTTGGAAATACTTCTTGGAACGATTAATCTGCTTGTACCGGTACAACGTTGTCCATTATCAAAAAAGCCACTAATGACGACATTTTGAATCGTTTCATCTAAATTGGCATCTTCCAGTATGATCGATGCATTCTTTCCACCCATCTCCGCTTGCATTTTTCCTCCCCGGTTCGTTACAGCTCGTCCTAGAGCCAAGCCTACTTCTGTTGAACCAGTAAAGGACACCGCTTTAATTTTTGGATGATTTCCAATAGCTCGTCCAATGACGCCACCAGGCCCTGTGACCATATTGATAACCCCTCTAGGGACACCCGCTTTTTCAAATAACTCGATAATTTTTATACTAATTAAAGAAGTATTACTTGCTGGCTTAAACACGACGGTATTTCCTGCAACAATTGCCGGTGCAATTTTCCAAATCCCGATACCGAGGGGGAAATTATAAGGCGCAATTACCCCGACAACCCCTAAAGGTTCTCTAACTGTGTACCCAAAAATATCTGGGTCGTTGGAGGGAATTGTTTCTCCTGTTAAACGGGTTGCTTCCCCGCTAAATTGTTTCATTGCTTCGATAGTTTTTTGTACTTCACCAAGGGAGTTTTTGTATGTTTTCCCTACTTCTTTTGTAATAATCGTAGCAAGCTCTTCCTTGTGTTCTTCCAATAAATGAATAAGTTTGAACAACACTTCTCCCCGTTCAGGCACTGCAATTTTTGACCATGTTTTAAAAGCTTTCTCTGCAACGTCGATTGCGATGTCGACATCTTTTTGATCGGATTTTTGAAAATAGCCAAGTATATGATCTGCATTGGCAGGATTAATACTTGGATAAACTTCACCTGATATTGCTTGAACCCATTCACCATTAATATAATTAAAATACGTTTCGGTCATTCTAGTGCACCTCTCATCTCTGTATTTTGAATAATTTTAATATTCAAAATTATAAAAATGAATGTGGCAAATCACAAAAATAAACATTACTTTTTGTGACTCACCACATATAGTTGAACAGCGATAACGAGATCAACCCACTCTTTTTCATCATTCAAATCGATTTGTAGGATGTCTTCTATTTTTCTTAACCGGTAATATAACGTATTCCCATGAATATGTAACGCTTTAGCTGTCTCTTTATGGTTTTTATTTTGATTGATAAAACAAAGTAACGTGTCGATTAGAAGGAAGTCGGTTTTTAATAACTTGCCAATCTTATCTTGAATGAAAATTTCAATCCTTTGGGGTTCTAAATCATGGAACAACCGCTCCATACCGAGTTTGGCATATTCCACAATATAGGATTGTTTCGTCGTCTTTGCGTAATTAATGGACTGGATCGCTTCATGATAAGAAATGGCTATTTGTTGAATACTCGTTTTCCGCCCAATTCCAATGAGCACTTTTTTTTCTTTGCCCACAATCATCTCGATCTCTTTAATAATTTGACTTAGTTGATCATCTTTCAAATCAGGTAGAACGACGATTAATTGAAATGCATTCGTCACGATAAAGCTATTCGTACAAATGCTTTTTAACATATTTTCAAAGGAAAGGACTAACCATTGTTTATCGGTTAATTTATTGCGATCCCATAATGTGTTTGCTGAACCTTCAATAATAATACATTGGATATCCCTTACTTCATTCCATTGTAAATAGGTTAAGATTCGTTTTAAATCAGAGTTGGTGAGATCATGTAATAGTTGATTAAAAATTTCCTGTCTAAAATGAAATTCTTGTTCCAATAATGCACTATTTTTCGTTAATTCCAGTGCGATGGCAGAACAGGCATGTTCAATAATTAATTGTTCAAATTCAGGAAATGTTTCGAAGGGTCGCTCCAGCTCTAATACGCCGAGTATTTCATGACTTCGTACAATCGGATAATAATTGCTGTCCTCATGATAAAGATTCGTCTCACGATGGACGACTTTTGAACCGATTAAAGTTTCTAATAACAAAAGGATCTGTCCAATGCCTTCCCCATCAATAATGAATTGATAAAACTTTTTATGAATGGAAATCGTATTCGATAACATCTCATTTTTTTGCAATAAATTTTGATAAACCCGAGAATGTTCAAGGGCGATGGCACTTTGATCCGCAATAATTTGAATGACTTCTAAATCGGCATCGGAAAAAATCCCATCCTGGTTAAAGTTATCCACAATCAAAACACCAAGACAGGAATCTTGATAAAGAATCGGAACACAAAAGGCACTTTTAATTTTTTGCCTCCGAACCCCTTCATAATAAAATTGATAATTTTCTTCCGACATATTGCTCATATAAAAATCGATCTCTTGTTCAGATTTAAATAATTTGGACTTCTTTTCTAAAAATACCTTTCCTGTAATCGACTCACCAGGTGCAAACTCGATTCTTTTAAGCGGTTCAATCTCAACACCAATCGCCTCAGCTATTCTCAGCTTTCCCGTTAACTCATCATACAAATAAATCATAAAAGTATCGGTCACTTGAACGAGCTCACTGGCAGCCGTAATTAAATTTTTCAATACTTCTTCAAGTTTTAAAGACTGGGTTAACATTTTATTAATCTCTAACAATTTTTTCGCCTTTGGTAGTGTGAGGTAAGAGTTGTGATCTAGATTGTTGGTCATGCAAAACACCTACTCTATTAAGTTAATGGAGGTTAGTATAAATAATAGTTTAGCATTTAAATTCATAACATTGTGTAATTTCTGTATTTTTAACAATCACTATATTTTGGAGAATCTTTGATAAAGTAATTTCTTTTCTAAATGTAGCGGTTTAGTTCCAGAGTTAATTAAGTCATTAGAACTTTTACCATCGATTGACCAAAAATCAATTTGTTCAATTTTTTCATCTGTAATATTGTAGCTGTATACGATATCAGTCTCTGTTTGAAATCTTACATGAAGCTCCACAGTCTTATTTAATTTATCATCATCAGTATCTGTTACACGCCATGAATCATTGGGGTATATTGTGGTGAGATACGTATTAAGCTTTTCAATAGCATCATTAGTCTGTAATTCAACTAATTTAGGTAATAATGCGAAGTAACCTATAACCAGAATCAGTAATATACCCGAAGATTCCCAAATTTTTTTCCGAATTGAAAGTTTCAAAATAAATGTAACTAAACATATGATTAACAAAATTACTATTAAACTACAAATTATAATAATTGATGTAGGACTCAAATCTCACACCCCGCTTGAAATATGTTGAATCAGCTGAAAAACTAAATACTCACTCTAACAAACTTATACTCTCATTTTAATCTGATATCTAAAGATTTATAGTGTTAAATTAAAAATACAAAAAACTCCTATTTTGCCATATTCTTATACTCGAATTACTAATCCATTATCTCTTTCATTCATGTACTTTTTTCTCCTACATTGAATACCTTTGTCCATATTCTAGATTCTTTCCAATTGGAGGAGGTCATACTTCGACCTTCCTCCATCCCAACTGGAATCAAATTCTTTTACTAACCTTTAGCTTGTAATCTTTTTTTCCATATTTATAACCCCAAACCGGCATCAAATTAGTAGTTTCAAAGAAAAAAACACTAGGTAGATTTTTACCTAGTGTCTACTAACTTATTTCTTAATCGCTTTAAATGCAGCTGATTGTTCTTTAATACTACGTTCTGCTGCGAAACGTTCGATACTTATATTGGGTATCTTGGGGATGATTCCTTTATTTTTCGTTTTGGTTATCCTACTCTACTCAAATTAACCAAAATCAATTTATGTCCAATTACTCGAATGGTCATTATATAACAGAAAAATAAAAATCCCCCACATTTTACAGATATGTAGGGTTCTATTTCATATAAAATTATAATGATTCACTATTTTTATATCTTGCTAGAATGTTATTTGTTACTGCTTTTCTTCGATTTTTAGCGTCAATTCTTTTTAGCTGTTCATTGTAATGATTGATTTCACTCAAGGATTTTGCTTTACGAGCTTTCCGAATAATATTTTTGATACTCTTTACATCAGAGGGCTTTAAATTATCCATCCACCTCATCTCCCTTCCATATCCTATCAATTAATTCTTCTAGCTCTATAAGATATGCGTGAAATTCCTCATTCGTGTGTGTGGGATTATCGTTTTTAAATTGATCAACATAATATTCGACCCATGTTTGAATAAAGTCTTCCCAACTATCTAAAATTTCATTATTGGGTATTTCCCCATACGTTAATAGCACTTGACCATTATCAATGACTTCATCCACTCTTGCTTTAAAGATCTCATTTTCTTCCGTACCACTCATTAAAGCAATGCCTTTTAAATAAGTAATTCCACTCAACCCTGCGACAAGCGCGATAACTAAAACCTCCGTCACGGAACCATCACTATTCAAAATATTGACAGCTCCAACACCCGCTATACCGCCTAATAAACAAGCGGTAATAACCGCAACAATCCAATTAAGTATTTCTAAGGAACCATTAAACAACGTTATTTTTACATCTGTTTGCCCTTTTAATAACATAATGAGTGAGGTCGAAAAACTACCGATAATGCCCACAAAAAATGGTAGAGCAATCTGATGTTTTATATCCATATCTCCAAATAAGTATAAAAACTTATCCTTTATTTTAAATTCATAAAAGAACCAACTGATAATCCAATTATATACAGTACAAATTAAATAAATCATTATTAATACCATGGCAAAATAAAGTAGAATTTTTATTAATTGAATTAATGCTTTTTCAATTTCCTTGAATTTCATCACTGAATCACCTTCATTTCCGCGAAAGCCCCTCACATTAATTTATAACAAATTTTTCCAGTATATGAATCCTTTCCTTTGTTAACTACAATAAAATGCAAACAGGTGAAACATAACAAAAAAACGCCAAAACCCTTATAATTAAGGATTTTAGCGTTCATTAAAATTCATGTATGGAGATTGCGGGAGTATCTTATTGGAAAATTGGTTACCTGTTTTAATTTTTCCAAATTTGATATAATTATCCATAACTAATTTTGTGGAGGACATTCATGTCAAAGATAAAAGTCGATATTGATAGAGTTAATGATTTGACCCCTAGCTTTTCACAAGTTGCCACTAAAGTATCGAATACAACAGATAAAATTGCATCCATCCGATCTCATATCGATTACCGTATTAAAGCACGACATGGCATCGGTGATCAATTGTACAAAATATCCAATGAATTACAAATGATTGAAAAGAATATGAAGAAGTTAGTATCCTTCCTTCAAAATTCGATGGATAAGTATGGAGATGCTGAACAGAAAATTGCTAGGCAAGTTCCTATGTTACCTAATGTGATTGGGAAAAATAACATAACTATTGATGAAAATGGTAAAATACAAGTATTAAACGAATACGCTCAATTTAATACAGATAGACCTGTTGATCCAAATACTGGTGAATATTTGTTTACATATGAAGGGCAAAGGCAAGTATTGGGAGGAAATGGTTCAGGAACACCGGATGGTCTTGCCCAATTAGGGGATTTAGCTTATGATTTTTTATTTGGCGACATAGAGACTCTATTTGACCCGAACGCATCACTTTCGGATAAAGCCATAGCGGCGGCATTCATGTTACCAATAGGCAAACCGCTAAAAGCTGCAAAAGTTGCGATGGATGCGGTAGATAATTCAAAAGACATTGCAAAAACTGTAGATAAAGCAGAAGATATAAAAAACCTCTCAAAATCTGTAGATAAAACGAAAGAGATTCAAGATAAAACAATTTCTGATCTAGAAGTAAAACAACTAGGGGAATACATAAAGGATATTGAGAAGAAGCAGGTAGATAAGGGTACAGGTAAAGTAAACTTAAAAAACATTGATGAGTTTATTGATGGTACTAAAACTTTTGATGATGTTGTTGATGATTTTGCTCGACTATACAGTGAAAAAATTCAAACAAACAAAACTTGGTCATGGAATAAGTCATTTCATGGTGGAGAGTATTTAACTGCCCGTCAGCGAAAATTGATTAAGGAAAAAGCAATTGCCGATGGCCTGATTCCCAATGTAAATGTTATTAAAGCAGATGGAATAAGGTATGGTTTTGCAGATTTCAAGAGTGTTGGACTTGTGGTAGAAACTAAAGATTTACCAGAAAGTCTCTGGTTAAAGTCTGACGAGGCACAATTTGAATGGCTAGATAACGTAATTGGAGGAAGACCAGAAGGTATGACATGGCACCATACTGAAGTACCAGGTAAAATGGAGCTAGTACCATTTGGAATACACAATATAACTATTCATAATGGTGGCAGATCTACTGGAATGTGGGCAGATGCACCGAGATAGCTTGTAAAGAAAGGAGAAGAAATATGAAAATAAAACAGGACACTATAGTAAGGCCATTGCCTTCGGAGGAATTAATAAAAAGTCACGAAAAGTTTTGGAGACTTTCATTACCAGAGTCTTTCTTAGAATTTATAAAAGAAAATAATGGTGTAGAGGTTGAGGAAGCAACATTTGAGTGTAACAACCGTGGTTATGCGATAGAAAGGTTTTTGTGTATATTAGATGATATTGAGAATCATCCAAAAGGAATTTATGACATAGATGTTGTATTTTCACAAATAGGTGAAAGGTTGACTGCTAATGAAGACTTATTAGGGGCAGAGGTATTGCCAATAGCTAGTGTATTTGCGGGTGACTTTGTATGCTTAGATTTTAGAACAGATAAAAATAATCCATCTGTTTGTATATGGTCTCATGAAGAATCCGGTGAGTTTGAGCCTGTTACATATAATGTGGCAGATAACTTTTCTGAATTTTTAAAGATACTTGAATAGAAACAAAGAGAGTACAAATTAAAAATATATGAATAAATGTGATATTAATAATGGATAAATTTTACAGTATGGAAGAAAGCACCTGATTGCCTTTTAAACTGCCCCTTAAAAGTTAGACGCCAATCTAATTTTTAAGGGGTTTTTTTTATGGCTAAATTGAGAGTTGAACAAAGAATTCAAGCAGTTCAAGGATATGTAAATGGACATGAATCAGGGTATACATAATGCAGAAAAATCTGCAGGGGTTTGGGGAAATGATAGTGAGTATGCTGAATTACTTGAAAAATTTTTGAATAAGTAAAGGGTGATAAATGTGTCAATAAAAGAAACAATGAAGATATACTTTCAAATGAGAAAAGAGATAGCTAATGAAGGTTTAGATTTTTTATTTAAAACACCACTTAGTAGTGAAGATAACCTAATAATTTATGATGGTGAAGTTGATGAGGATGAATATATCCCATGGAAACCTGTAGAAATGACTGTTTCACAAGACTTTACAAGTTTAGAAGATGAATTTGATATAAAATTTCATAAAACAATAGTTGATTATTTTAACTCATATTGGTTTGCAGATTTAGATGGGTTTTATCAGGAACACTATATTACATTAGAGCCGGTCCTGCCTAATAATGAGATAGGTTCATTCCGAGAGTCATTGAAAGGATATAAAGAAATCATGGGGATAATTTAAAGAAGATACCTATTGGGATAGAGGGAAATGGTTTGTTAGTGGTTATTGAGAATAATAGTGGAATAGTACAATTAGAAGATGTTGAAAGAGGTACATTTGAGCATATTGCTAAGAATATTCAAGAATTAATAGGGAATTTGAGATTGAAAAAATAGCAGTTTATTTAGTGTAGAATGCTTCAAAAAGGTTAGTAGACAATTATGGATAACTTACTTTTAAGGTATTAGGAACTAATAAATAAAATATTTGATCCTAAGCTTTATGATGAAGAAGCAAGTAAATATATAGAAATTTTAGAGGAAAATGTCCCCACTTCTCCTAGTGACTTAATTTTTTGAAAGATGAGGATTTATCTCCAAAGGAAGTAGTGGAAATTGCCTTAGCGTACAAAGAAGAAAGTAATAACATTTAGAATACCGTATTAGTAGAACCTTGAATGACTATTTATCATTCAAGGTTTTTTTAAAGGGCTACCTATCACCCCATAATACTTTACCTTTGCTTTCTCTCTGCTTTATAAATTTTTTAGTTGCTTTTAGAACGATTACTAGAGTACTGCTCCACATCGATTAACTCCTAAGTGTCGAAGCTGAATATTTATTTACTTTTGACGACCGGTGGGAAGTATTGGGAAGAAATGGTTCAGGAACACCGGATGCTCTTGCGCAATTAGGGGATTTAGCTTATGATTTTTTATTTGGCGACATCGAGACTCTTTTTGACCCGAACGCATCACTTTCGGATAAAGCCATAGCAGCTGCTTTCATGTTACCAATAGGAAAACTGATTCAAGTTTCTTTCCAAAGGAATGGAATCGTGTTGATGTTTTAAAAGCAATTGATGAAGCTTTTGAAACAAAACAACAGATAGGTTCAAATAAGTATAGAGGTGTAACCTCATCAGGAATTAAAATAGAAATGTACTTGAATAAAGATGGTTCAATAGCTACGGCATATCCATTATATAAAAAATGATTTATAAGGGGTTTAAATTAAAGTTTATGAAATATTCATATGAATTTAAGAAAGATCCATTTGGCGATTTAGGGTTAGTTTTGCCAGAAGAAATAAGTCTTTTTTCGGACTTTATAGAAAACATTGCAACAGAAGAACAAGTGGATGAGTATATAGAATACACTGAGAAAGTATTAAGAGGGGTATATAAAGAATTTGAAATTGAACTAAATGCTACGAGTGTATTTATCAAGAAAGATGTTACAACTGTTGTAAATAATTTTCGGATTGAAGAGCCTTATGAAAATACAATAGAAACTGAGCAATTTATAGAACTGTTATTAGTATGGAGAAAGAAGATTCCAGAAATATTCAAAGGCTGAATGTTAGGGGAAGGGAGTGTTATAAAATCATTCAAATTTGTATATTAAGAAGTTAGTAATTATTAAATTAGTAACAGAAAATGTTATGAATTATCTTCTACACAAATAAGTACATATACAGTAGTTAAAAAGCAAAGCATATGTATAGTTACTTAAAACATTTAAATTTAAGCACTTGAATGTCTACTAAAGGCAACAAGTGCTTTTTTTGTTTAAAAGTGAAAATTTTAAAAGCACTATAATTTACCAGATCAAAATATTCCCTCTAAGTTTTATTTTGATCGTGCTGCTTATACAACTCGAGAGTTGTTTCTGCATGAAGACTGGTCAAGTTATTTTCCGTAATATTATCACCTGGTTTAGACTTATTTAATGGAAAAATAATTACATACACAATTGGCCATAGACCAACGTATTCACCTGTCTCAGAAAGTATTATAAAAAATGCAAGAGGAACATCAATTACTAATGCATTCGGATCAAGGCCAGCATTATCAAATGAAGCAATATCGTCATGCACTTGAATCAAGAAGAATTGTCCAAAGTATGTCTCGTAGAAAAACTGTTGATGGCAAAATTGAAAATGAGTCCGTACAGACCGAACTCATTTTAAACAAGTTGCCTAAAGAAATAACCGTGTCTAACTTTTAGGGGTCACTTCAAATTTTACCTAGTGCCGTTTACTTATTTCTTAATCGCTTTAAATGCAGCTGATTGTTCTTTAATACTACGTTCTGCTGCGAAACGTTCGATACTTGAAGCGCCAAAGAAGCCATCTAGCTCTGGAATTTTGCTTATGACATATTGGGCATCTTCTGGTTCTGAGATTGGACCACCATGGCACATTACCAGAATATCTGGGTTCACTTGACGACCAGCCGCAATAATGGCATTGATTTTTTCTACACAGTCATCTAAGGAAAGGGCTGTTTTGGCACCAATTGTTCCTTTCATTGTAAGTCCCATATGTGCTACTAATATATCCGCGCCTGCTTCGGCCATTGCCTTAGCTTGTTCTGCATCGAATACATATGGGCAAGTCAGCATATCCATGTCATGGGCTTTACGAATCATGTCCACTTCTAAGCCGTAGCCCATTCCTGTTTCTTCAAGGTTTTGACGGAATACACCATCGATTAATCCTACTGTAGGAAAGTTTTGTACCCCACTAAAGCCTTGCTCTTTTAATTGCTTTAAGAAAATATCCATCACTCGGAATGGATCTGTCCCACATACTCCCGCTAACACTGGCACGTCTTTTACGATCGGTAAAATTTCTTGCCCCATCTCTACAACGATGGCATTGGCATCACCGTATGAAAGTAATCCTGCTAGCGAGCCACGTCCTGCCATGCGGTAGCGACCAGAGTTATAGATAATCAGTAAATCCGCTCCACCAGCCTCACTACTTTTCGCAGTAATTCCTGTACCTGCTCCTACTCCCACTAGAATATTACCAGCTGCTATTTGTTCTTTCAATTTCGCAATGTTTTCGGCACGTGTTAATGTGTTCATCTGTATCCTCCTAAAATATTCATCTAAGCGGAAATACGCTTTAATAATTCCATTAACTTATTCGCAGCTGCGATGGCAAATGCATCATCATTAATGGCATTTTCTAATTCAACTATTTCAACTGTATCAGCTACTTGACTTCGTAACGTATTGAATAACACTTCATTGGCATCGGGGTCATAGAAAACTTCCCCTTCCATATCGATGGCAGATACCCCTTTTAGCGGAAGCATTAATGTTGTGTTTCCTTGGGCTAAATTTAATTTTTCAGCAATTACTTTACCGATTTTTTGAAGCTCTTCTGCCGTAGTACGCATTAATGTGACAGTCGGATTGTGCTGATATAGATTTCGATCTTTAAATTGTGCCGGTACACTATCGATGGGGCCAAAGTTCACCATATCTAAAGCACCAACGGATACAACTTGTGGAATACCTACTTTTGCGGCTGCTTCTAGACGATGAGGACCGGCATTTAATACCCCACCAACAATTTCATCGCACCATTCCGTTGTCGTTAAATCGAGTACACCTTTAATATAGCCCGCTTCAATTAACGCTTCCATACTTTTACCACCCGCACCTGTTGCATGGAATACAAGCACTTCGTAACCATGTTTTTCTAAATATGCTTTTGCCGTTTTAATGCAAGGCGTCGTTACACCAAACATAGTTGCTGCGATTAAAGGCTTCCCTTCCTCTTTAAATTCTTTCGTATTTTTTACCATTCCAACAATCGCATTCACTGCATTACTAAAGATTTTCATAGATATTTCATTTAACCCTTCAGCGTCCACTACCGATGGCATCATCACAATATCGCTCGTTCCAACATACGGCGAGATATCTCCAGATGTCATGGTTGATACCATTACTTTTGGAACACCAATTGGTAATGCTTGCATTGCTGGTGTAGCTACTGAAGTGCCTCCAGAACCACCAATGGAAATGACGCCATCAAAACGACCTTGGGCATAAAGTTCTGGAACTAACATGGCAGTTCCTTTAGACATTACTAATGTTGCTGTTGCACGGTCTTTTTTCTCAATAAGTGAGTTGATATCAACACCTACTGCTTCAGCTATCTCTGCATTCGTAACATCTGGTGTTATAAATGGTTCAAACACTCCTGTATGAATACAAAGTGTAGCAACTCCTTGTTCTTCTATTAAATCTTTGACAAATTTTAGTTCTTTCCCCTTTGTATCAAATGTCCCTAGAATTGCCACTGTTTTCACCATCTACTGCACCCCCATTTGAATTTCTTCCTTAAGTGATAGCGCTATCATTTTATAAATAAAAAAATAACATGCATCATCACTTGAATTCATTTTATCTAAAAATGGAAGGTTAAGATATGTGTTTGTTTATGTATTTCTTGTGTTTATTTATTTAAAGTGTTTGATTGTTCCGAAAATTTTTCGGGGAAGATCCCTTTATTTTTTTAAACATTTTACTAAACTGGGCATAGTCCTGATAACCAACTAAACTAGCAATTTCGACAATTGATAAACGAGATTCTATTAATAGTTCCGCGGCCTTATTCATCCGGTATCGCAGTAAATATTCAGTGAAAGTGCATCCCATCTTTTCTTTAAATTTAGAGCTTAAGTACGGTAACGACACATGTAGCGCTAAAGCAATTTCACTTAATTGGATAGGCTTTTGAAAATTTTCTTTAATATGTTCTTTCACAAATTCAACGTAATCATAATCGTGAACCTTTCCTGATAATACGTCCATTAAAAGATCTTTGCTTTCAGAATGGGTCGGATTTTTAAAGGAACGGGTAGAATGGAAAATCGCCTTCTCAGCCGGGATTCGCTCAAAGGAAGAACCCCCAATATAGCCTTGGCAAGCTGTATTATCATAAAAAAATTGGGCATCGATTGGCGATTGTATCGGTCCCCCGTACACCATTTTGATAACTTGAGGATTCAGTTCGTCACATACAGCAAATATTCGATCTGCCAGTTGCCGAGCATTTTCAATCGAATGTACTTTTTTAGCCCCTAAATCCCCACCGGTTGTTAAACCGAGATGGACACATATAACATCAGCCCCCGCCTCAATCATTTGCACTGCTTGTTGCTCATCAAAAACAAATGCGAGAGTAAAGAGTCCAAGGTGACTCGCGATACGGATTGCTTCAACTTCATGATCATACCCAAGACCACTTTCCTCCAACGCCTCACGAAACTGCCCATTGATCAGTCCGACTGTCGGAAAATTATTAACCCCCGAAAACCCGGCACTTTTAATATTGGCAATATAATCTGCTAACACAATCGTCGGATCTGAAGCATGTAAACCGAAAATAATCGGTTTATTCATCGATAACGGCATTAACTCTCTTGTGGCAAAGTCGAATACAATGCGATTACTATTTCCATAACTTAAATAAGAAGAAAGAGAAGACCTACCTTTTTGGCGGTACCAGCCAGCACTTAACGCCAATATAATATCCGCCCCGCCCTTCACACTATACTTCGTCGTCATACCACTTCCCGCAGCCACACCAAGAATATGCCCATTTGTATGTATTTGCGCATTTAATGTTTTAACAATTTGCGAACGGTCATTAAACATATAAAAGCCTCCAATATAGGTATAGGATGAATATGGGGTTATTTTAGAATTACTTGTGTTTATTTTACTAGAAGTTGGGTGGGGTGAATAGGAGGTGGTTTTATAAGCACATTAGGATAAAGATTATTTTGAATTACGAGTTTGATATTTAAAATGCAACGCTTGAGACCTAGCTATCCTTATAATGTTTGGCTAATGAAATCTCAAGCGTTTTTTTGAACCTAATAATAATCTCAATATCCTGTTCTAGCGGCTGTTTCTTCAGTTAAATTTACAATTCCTACTCCATTACTTGTTCCAATTCTTGTTGCACCTAGCTCAATGTATTTTTTAGCATCAGCTGTCGTTCTAATACCACTAGATGCTTTTACTTCTACCTCATTACCTACTATTTTTTTCATAAGAGAAACCGTTTCTTCTGTAGCTCCCCCTGTTCCAAAACCTGTAGATGTTTTAACGAAGTCAATTTTTAAGACTTTCGCTATTTCGCATATTTTACTTATTTCTTCTGACGTTAAGTAACATATTTCAAGAATAACTTTAATCACTAGATTAGGATAATCTTCTTTTAACGCTATAAAAGCTGCCATCTCCTTTTTAACATTATCAAAGTCTCCATTTTTGATATCACTTATATTAATTACATAATCTAACTCTGTTGCACCGTCTTGCAAAGCTTGTTTTGCCTCAAAGATTTTTACATTCGTTAAAGTTGCTCCTAGTGGAAATCCAATTACTGTGCAAACTTTCACATCAGTGTTTTGTAATAATTCACTAGCTCTTTTTACATAGGTAGGATTAATGCAGACAGAAGCAAAGTGATGTTCAGAAGCCTCTTTACATAAATTTTTAATATCCTCTTTAGAAGCATCAGCTTTTAGTAAAGTGTGATCAATGTATTTTTCAAGTGTCATATAATCGCTCCAATTATTATTTAATTTCAGCAAACTTTTTAGTTTCATCCAAATACTGGTCTACATTCGATTCATCAATTAATCCAGTACCACCGTCTACATATTTTTCAACCGTTTCGCCATTACCAACTTTTACAGCTGTTTGGATAGACAACACGCCTAGAGAAATTGGATCATTTATAACTGTAGCCTTAAATTTTCCGTCTTTAATTTGTTTTACCGCTTCCATTAGGCCGTCAATACCAACAATATTTACATTTTCTAATTTACCTGACTTTTCAAGCACTTGAATTGCACCTAGAGCCATATCATCATTATGGGCATAAACAAGATTCACATCAGGATGTGCTTGCAATAAGTCTTGCATTGCTGACACCGCCTCAGCACGAATATAATTACTGTAAGGTCCTTCAATAATTTCAATACCTGCTTCTTTTTCAACAATTTCGTGGAATCCATCATGACGCGCCTGCATAACTGTTCCACCCGCATCACCTTGAATTTCAATAATTTTTCCTGTTGCTTTTCCTTCTCCACCTAACAATTCAACAGCCTTCTTACCCGCTTCTCTACCCATTTCCTCATTGTCACGACCAATGTAAGAAGTAACATCCTGTTTCGTATTACGGTCAACTGCAATTACAGGAATTTTTGCCTGTTCTGCTGCTTTTAAAGAAGGTGCTACACCTGACGGATTGACAGGATTAATAAGGAGAACATCAATTCCTTGGGTAATCAAAGATTGTATATCAGAATTTTGCTTTTCAATATCATTTTGAGCATCTACAACAATTAATTCAGCACCTAATTTTGCAGCTTCTTCTTTTGCTCCATCAATAAGCGCTGTGTAAAAAGGTGACTCTAATGTTGGTTGAGAAAATCCAATAACTAACTTATTTTCGGACTTGCTATTTCCATTTGAAGTTGTGTTTGTCCCCTCATCATTACCACCACAAGCAGCTAAAATTAACACCAATATTGTCAAAATAGAAAAAATATTCAATCTTCTCATTATAATAACCCCCCTATTTTTTATTAGATATTAATTGATTCATAACTAAAGCGATTACAATAATTACCCCCATAAAGATAGATTGATAGTACGAAGAGAGACCTAATAGATTAAAGATGTTCACAATCATACTCATAATCAAAACACCAATGAATGTTCCACCTATCCCTCCTCTTCCTCCTGCTAAACTAGTTCCACCAATTACTACCGCTGCAATCGCATCTAATTCTAAACCTGTACCAGCTGTTGGTTGCCCTACTGTAAGCCAAGCAGCCATTAATATCCCTGCTATAGATGACATTATCCCAGCTAATATATAAGTAGAAGTAATATATTTTTCAACAGCAATACCGGATAAACGGGCAGACTCCTCGTTGCCCCCAACAGCATACAACTTTCTGCCAAATGTCGTATATTTTAATATCACCACCGCAATAATTGTCAGCACGATCCAGATAATTGCTGGAATTGGGATATTTCCCATGCTTTCGCCAAGAGCAGTAAATGCAGGTGGTAAATCATAAATTGGTTCTCCATCTGTTGTCAATAAAGCAAACCCTCTTGCACTAACCATCATAGCAAGTGTAGCAATGAAAGCTGGTACTTTAAATTTAGTAGAAATAAATCCACTTACAAAACCCATAAACGCTCCTGCTAAAATTGTAATTGCGATAGCAAGGAAAGGGTTCAATCCACTAGACATCATTAATGCCGCAAGCATTCCAGAAAGTGCAAGTACAGCACCAACTGAAAGATCGATTCCTCCGACTAGAATCACAAATGTCATACCTATAGCGATTATTCCAACAAATGCTGATTGTTGGAGGATATTCAAAATGTTTTGGACTGTTAGGAAATGCTCAGACAATAATGTTCCAATAATGAAAAATGCTACAAAAATAATAAATAGATTATATTTCTTTAAAATAGTACCTATTTGAAACTGACTTTGTTTAGGTTTCTCCATCACTTCTGTATTTAAATTCATACCCATATAGTCTCCACCCCTTTGTTTATATTTTAAGAACCCGATACGGCCGAATTCAAAATCTCACTTTTTTCATTTGCTGGAGATAAGTACTCTTTTATAATTTTCCCCTCAAACATTACTAATACCCGATCACAGATAGCTAGAAGTTCATCTATTTCAGAAGAAGCCACAACAATACTCGTACCTTGACTTGCTAAGTCTCTCATAATCTTGTAAATTTCATCCTTTGCCCCTACATCGATTCCTTGTGTTGGCTCATCAAAGAGCAACAATTTAGACTGATGTATCAACCATTTAGAAATAATAACTTTTTGTTGATTTCCTCCACTTAAATTGCGAATTTCTGTTTTAGGGCTAGGAGTCTTAATATTTAGCTTCTTTATCGACTCTTTCATTTTTTCTCTTATTTTACTTTGTTGTAAAAATCTACTTTTTGAATAGTTGTTTAAAGAAGGAAGAAAAGCATTTTCTTCTATAGATAAATTGGCGATTATCCCTTCCGTTTTTCTATTTTCCGGAACAAGCCCCATTCCTTCATTTACAGCAACTTTAGGCGAAGCAATTTTCTTTTTAACCCCATTTAGAAAGATTTCCCCATCAATTAGTTTATCTGCTCCATAAATTGCTCGAAGTAACTCGGTTCTACCTGAACCTACAAGTCCATATAAACCGACCGTTTCCCCTTTTCCAACAGTAAATGAAACATTTTTTAAATGCTTATTAGTTAAGTTATGGACTTTTAAAAACTCTTCTTTTTGATGATAAATATGTTGCTTTGCTTGTTTTTCTATTTTGCGTCCGGTTATATATTCAACCAGCTGCGGTTCGCTAATATTTTCCAACTCTTCCGTGATGACCCATTTTCCATTTCGGAGAACTGTCACTCGATCACCAATGGTGTACAATTCATCAAGCTTATGGGAAATATAAATAATCGTATAGCCTTGTTTTTTTAGTAGCCTAATAACATCAAATAATTTATTAATTTCATCACCAGAAAGAGCAGTTGATGGTTCATCCATAACAATAATTTGACATTTAGTCGAGATTGCTTTAGCAATCTCTGTCATTTGTTTTAACCCCATGCTCACTTCTTTTACTAATAGGTTAGGAGAAAGTGAAAGCCCAAGAAGAGAAAACAGCTCAGTTGCTTCATTTTTCAGTTGATTCCACTTAATTAATCCAGCTTTCGGATTCAGATAATTTCCAAGAAAAATATTTTCAGCTAAACTTAATTCTTCAACTAGTGAAAGCTCTTGATAAATTGTAGCAATCCCATTTTCCTTGCTGTCTGAAGGGGAAGTAATTTTCACTTCGTTCCCATTCAATAAAATAGTACCTTCATCCTTTTCATACACACCTGATAAAATTTTCATTAAGGTTGATTTTCCAGCGCCATTTGCACCAATCAAGCAGTGAACTTCGCCTGGAAGGACAGAAAAATTAACATTTTGTAAAGCTTTAACCCCTGGAAAAGACTTAGAAATCTCCTTCATTTCAAGTACATAACTCATGGGGCTCCTCCCTTCCTTTATTTAATTTTTTCATGATAGGAAATAACAGTGTATTTAATTCCCTATATATCTCGAAAACGTTTTCATATTTTTCTTTATTAACCCAATTAGGCTCAAATACTCGTTCCATTTCCACCATCTGTTCAGAAGCTTCTTTAATCGATGAATATAATCCAATTCCATATGCTGCAATAATAGCCGTTCCTTTTGTACCGGTTTCTTGATCCTTTGGAATAAAAATCGGTAGTCCCGTAACATCACTTATAATTTGCATCCAAGAAGCATTCTTAGTTCCTCCACCTCCAGCAATTATTTTATTTACAGGAATCGAAGAGTTTTTATATGTTTGAATGACATTTTTAGTACCAAATGCTATTGATTCAAGAATTGCTCTATAAATATGAAATTTTGTATGAGAAAGGGTCAGCCCTATAAATGCTCCAGAAGCATAAGGATTTTTATAGGGGGTTCTATTTCCCTTCCAACTGTCTAATATAATTAATCCTTCACTTCCTGCATTAATTTCTTTTATTTTTTCATCTAGTTCTAAATAGATTTCATCAAGATTCGTACAATCTGTATAGAATTCATTTATAAACCACGAAATTAAAGAACCACACGATAGTTGACCACCTTCAAGCAGCCAGTAGTTTTCAATTAGCGGAGAATCATAAGGTCCCCATAAGGCATCATTAAAAATTGGTTGTTCATGATGCATCAAATGAACAAAGCTCGTCCCCATAATCATACTCAAATGTCCTGGTTCAAGAGATCCCGAACCAATCATACCTATATGTGCGTCAATCCCACCTTGAAACACAGGTGTACCAGCCTTTAATCCTAACTCTTCAGCTACTGTCTCTGTTATTGTCCCTACTTGATCTCCCACTTTTAATATTCGATTAGGCCAATGCTTTGTAATTCCCTCTAAACCAACTTCATTAAAAAATTTTTCCGAAAATCCATTTTGATGTTTAACATAATTCCATTTGCAAGTTGCATTACACTGCGATGCAACGACTTCCCCAGTAAGCTTATAATTTATCCAATCCAGTTGTTCGAGGATAAACTTATTTGTTAAATCATAATTGTGTTTTAACCATAAAGATTTTGTTGTCATCCATTCAATAGATGTCTTTTGACCAGAATACAATAAGCGATCCTTTACGATAGAACTTGTATTGTTATTAATCTCTTCTTCTTCAGCTACTGCCCGTTGATCCATCCAGCATTGGGCGGGGATAATAGGTTGATAGTTTTGATCCGTCATCAACACGGTTGAAGATGTTGCACAAACAGAAATACCGTCAATTAAGGATAGATTAATAGTATTATTTGCCCTTTTTAATGCTTTTTTTAAAGCATTCCACCAATCATCCGGATTCTGCTCGGATAAACTTCGATTGCTATGAAAGGTTGGATATGATACACTTTCCTTTAGGAGAATATTTCCTTTTTCGTTATATATCCCTATTTTCAACGACTGTGTTCCTAAGTCGATTCCTAAAAGATATTTATGATCCATTTTCTATTCCTCCGGGAAGATTAGAATTTTATTAAAAATAATTTCCCTATTTTTAATTTTTTCAAATATATCTGGCGTGTCATCAATTGGAATACGATGTGAAACAATTGGATCAGTTTGAATCTTACCTTTTGCCATGCACTCAATAGTGAATTTCCATTCTTCACCAGGGAACGGTTCTGAAAATGAATTCCACGAACCATGGATACCAATTTCATAGCGAAGTAGTCGATCTACCGCCTTGGCGGACAATGTTAATTCTTTATTTGAAATACCTAAAAATACTACACGTCCCATTTTCCCTGTAATGGAAACAGCTTGGTTTTGTGCAATCGGTGAACCTGATGTATCTAAAACGACATTAACTTTTATATCTGCGAGTTCTTTAATTGGGTCCACCTCTGTGGAATTAATGACTCGATCTGCCCCTAATTGTTTTGCAACTTGTAATTTTTCTTCAAATACATCAATGGCAATGACTTCACTTGCTCCCATTTCACGAGCATATTGCACTGCAAACAACCCTATTGCCCCGAGTCCAAATACAACAACTGTATCTCCAGGCTGTAAATTACCTCTCCAAAGTCCGTGAACTGCATTTGCTGCAGGGTCAACCATTGCACCAGCTTCATATGAAACGGTATCCGGAATTTTTAAAAGATTATTTTTATGCACTTTTATATATTTCGCCATTGCTCCGTCCGTTCTTGAACCGTAGTAATTATAGGTATCACAAAGACCGTATTTCCCTATTCTGCAATAATCACATTCCATACAAGGGACAAGCGGAGCGATTGTTACCCGATCTCCTACTGCCCATCCTTCAGTATCTTGACCACATTCTACAATGACTCCTGCAAATTCATGACCTAGTGTCAATCCTCTATAATAGGCACCTTTTACTAAAGCTCTAGGAATATCCGATCCACAAATCCCTACTGCCTTTACTTGAATTAATACTTCTTCTGAATTAATAATTGGTGAATCAACTTGTTCTACTTTCAAGTTTCCTGGCTCATATAATTTAACCGCTTTCACTGTAATTCCCCCTCGTGTTTTCATTTAAAATCTCAGTTGCTAATAATTCATCAATAAATAATACATTTACATAACCACCATTTAATGCACCTATCACACTTTTTGCCTTTGATTTACCTGAGGCAACTGCAATGGAATACTCTTTAAGACGCAAATCTTCTAGTTGTAAACCAATAGTACGTTTGTTTAATTCTGCATCTGCTAAGGTTCCATCTTCTTTAAAATACCTTGAACAGATATCTCCAACCGCATTTTTAGAAATTAACTCTTCATAGGCACCTTCTTTAAAAAAGCCACCTTTATAAAGAATATTGTTATAGTGAACGCTTCCAATTCCAAATATTGCAATATTACTTTTTCTACCGATTTCGATTGTTTCTTCTATGCTAGAATCTGAAGTTATAACTCGAGCAATCATTTCTGAATCTACAATTGTAGGCACCGGTAACATATAATACCCCGTTGAAAATGCCTCAGAAAACTTCTCTAACAGTTGAGCGGCACCAGTGGAAATTGAATTTTTTGCAATACCACCATTTAACTGTACAATTTTCATGTTATCTACTTTTTTCGGAATTAAGTGAGGAATAATATGAGCTAATGTTGTTCCCCAGGAAATTCCGAGAATCGTATTGTCACAACAAATTTCATGTAAATAATTCGCTACTGCCCTACCGACATCATTTAAAATTAGTAATTCGTCTTCGACATATACCGGTAGTACAAAAACCTTTTTTAATGCATACTTTTCTCTAATTTTTTCTTCTATGCTTTGTACAAAATTAATCGGGTAATTTACTTTTACATCAACAATCCCTTGCCTATATGCTGCATCTAAAATACGGCTAACCGTTGCACGTGAATAAGGTAATTTTTCAGAAATCTCTTTCTGTGTATAATTCATTTCGTAATACATTTTGGCAACTCTTATCATTTCCTCCTGAGAATACATCGCACACCTCACTTCGTGAAATTATGTTCACTCACTAAAATTTTGTTCATGCCCCAATTATATATATAATCAATTCAATTTGGCACAATTTTTCGTTAATTGAGAATAATTTCAAAATTAAAAATACTGTTGTAAACTTATTAAATTTAATGTAAAATAATTTATTTTGTTAAAAAATAAGGATCTCAATACTTCTTCGAAAGAAACTATTAGGAATAAGTTTTGAAGATAACAGTTTACATTTATAGAATGGAGTTGAATTAAGTATAAGAGATATGAAATTATTGATTTTAGAGGGATAAATTTAATAAAGTAGTAGATAAAATAGACAATTTTTGGGGAGTGTGATGTAAATTTAAAATCCTAAAGAAACGGCCCAACTCTAGTTAATTAAAGGAAATCGAATGTAGGTAAAGTTAAATATGTTTACGGACTTAAGCACAGTTATTCAAAAGAGTATGCCTTCAAATAGGGTAATTGAGAATAAGGTATTTTTGTAATTTTTGTAAACTATGAAAAAATTTAACAATAAAGGAGATGTATCTATGGTTAGCGTCGCATAAAGTTGATTTGAATCGCAAGTTTGTTAAGAATTTAAACTATTTACATAATTATAGATTTATGAAAATAACTGGAATACAATCATTATTGGAAGAAAAAAAGAAATCTTATAAGAGTTTCTCTCCTTAACAATAAAGAGGATGAATTGTAAACTTAATGTAGGAGGGGCAAATCCAATTTAAGGAACTGGTGTCACGAAATACAATACAGGTTTCTCAAAGAAAGAATATTTGAGTGCTAAGTAGGTAGATATATTGATTATGTTCATATGGAACTCTTCTGGGGATTACTTAATCCAAGGAGTATTATTTAGGTACGTTTCTAAACATTTAAAGATTTTATCAAAAAATCAATGGACGAGGTATTTATAATCACAATAATATCAAGAATGACTAAACGACATTAGCCCTATAGAGTATAGAGCTAAGCCTTTTAGATTGTTTTAAATATTTATACTCGCTACTTGATAGGGAGCGTTTTTTTTGTTTTAATATAAATTTTATATAGCTATAGTAACTGCCTTAGATTTAACATCCACATCTTCATTTAGAATAGTCTTATTGATCTCATCAATCTGTTTAAATATACTTTCTAATACTTGTACAACGATACTATTACCAGCCATTTTAATTAATTTTGAATGAGTTAAAAATTTTCTCTCATTACCTATATCAATATTATTTGCCATTAACAAATCATATTGTTCTTCTTTAAAGCCCATTAGTAAAAAACATTCTCTAGGCGTTAAATTTCGATATCTTTTATTAATATCCGTTAAGATTTGATTATTATACTCAATAATACCTGAATTAGGATGTCTGTCTTGCTTTGTTGTAATAGTTCGAGCATATTCAGAATTATTAACCACATTATCTGTTGCTAGAATTACATTGTTTTCGTATATCTTTTTTCTAGATTCTGTAAAAGCTGGTGTACTTTCAATTGCCTCTAATTTATATTTTTCATTTGAATAATCTAATCGTAAAAACTTTTCTAAAGGTAATACATTCTCTTTTTCTAAATATACATTTTCCAAATTATTAATTATAAAATAATCATTAATAGCATTGGCTTGCTCTGAATTCTTTGCCAAAACACTGATCATATAAGTTCGAACACGCGATTGGGGAATACCAAAATTGCGTGCATCTAATGTATAAATTTTATTCACATAACCAAGCTTCTCTAAAAAATCTTGCCACTCATTAAAATTTTTTATATGTTTAGTAGATAGGATATTGCTCACGTTTTCCATAAGTAAAAATTTCGGCAAATCTTTATCTTCTTTAACGTATTCTTTTAAAATTCTTTCTATTTCCCAAATCAATGTCGAACGATTGTTAGCATCACGATTAATCCCTAGGGTATTTTTATGCCAATGTCCACTTACTGACAAATCTTGACAAGGAAATGAATATGTTAATACGTCAGTATTAGGAATTTCACTAGCTTTAACACTCGTTATATCAACTAAATTATTTGTCCGTTCAATTGAACATAAAATTGCTTTTAATTGAGCAACTGACATCGAGCTCAATGTCCTACCACTTATTGGCTCTTTTCCATCACTGGATAAGTTATATTTTTCTAACGTATTAACTAAAGACTCTTTAGTATGATGTCGATAATTTGTTAAATCCTGTGGACCATTATGTATGATATCATATGCATACATTGCCCCGATTTCCCATTCTACAATAGCAACAACACTATGTTCGATATTAGTATTTTTAAGAGCTTGTACTTGGCTTCCAATGCCACTAAATGTCTCAACTATTTTTAACATTGAACCCTTCAACCTCCTAAAATTCATTTGTTAGTTAAGTAGTCTTTATTAAAACTCATACAATATTCGATTTCATTTATTCTTTTGAAATACATTGTTGTACAATTTTTTGCAACTAAATCATCATAACTAATAGGACGTTTCTGTGTCAACGATATACGATTACAAATATAATCGTATAAATTGCAATTCAAAATAGTTAACTGGCCATTAAAATTTCCTGTTAATTTAGCCCTAAAAGTTTGATTATCATCAGTGAAAATTGTGAACTCTTTATTTTTTGGAAAAACTTTATCAAAAGATAATCTTGGTGTTTGTTCAAGTACTGGTTCTTTTCCAATAGTCCATGCATTAATTCCTTTACAAGACCACATTGGATTATGTTCACTTTTTAACACAACTGAAATTTCAAATGTAGTATATAAAGAAAAATCTACTCTACTACTTAATTCTAGCATTTTTTGTTTAAAATGATGTACTTGCTCAGGTGTAACTTGTAGATTATTCATCCCTATAACCACATCTTGTTTTCCTTTATCCAGTTTGGTTACTTCTGTTATATATCCTTTATTTGTGTCTTCTTTATAGAAACTAATATATTGTTCAACGGTAGGATCAATACAAATCAATGAATTCGCTCTTTGCTCCTCAAATAAAGAATCTAAATTATCTGTTATAGTACTCATTAATTCTCTTTGAATTAAAAATCCATTTTCAGTAAAGTTAGCTGAACCTGCTAATAATGTTTTTGCAGTAGAATTGCTAAACTCAAGGATTTTCATATGATTAAGTGGTTTACTAATTTGATAATAAACATTAACTTTATCCTCTGATTTCGTAAACTTTTGATAGGCTACATGATTGTTAATTGAAACTCCCTCAGAAGCCATTCCAAGAAAAAGCTCTACACTTAAATGTGGAAAGTCTTCAATTACCCGTTTTAAAAAAGTAGCTGATCCATACCCACTTATTACTCTCAAATTCGTATATTCGTTAGCAATTTTATTAAAAATATTATTATACAAATTTTCTGTATAGGTATTCATTAAATCATTACACTTTCCTTAGCTGTATTAAATAAGTCATTTACATACCCTTCAATTCCACCATCTACTAATTCTGGGGAAGTCGTTAATAATCGAGCTGTATTTAGCTTCAACACTCTTCGAAATAAATCACGTGATGTATCCTCGTGATGTGAATATTGCATCATTAACTCTCGATACAATTCTGTATAGTAACCAATGCCTGGACGCTCTACTAATTGTAAAATCGTATCAGTAGTATTGTCTTTTAAAATTTCATATGTATCATTTATATTCCCTCTCCATGAAAGGTTAATATACCACCAAATTGTTTTAAGCCAAATTCTTCGTGAAATTCTATAAAAATGATCAGCATTTAAAGACCATCTTGAATGAACAATATCAGGTACAACACATACAGAAAGATAACGCCAAACGTCGTCATTGGTTGCAACACGATTTGTAAATCCTATAGATTCATTCAAAATCTCAAAAATTTTCAAACCAAATAGTAAGTCAAATTGATAATCTAACTTATTGGCACCATCCAAATCGTGCTCTTCAAAAATCTCATCCCTAGCTTGAATTAACAGATTACGAAGCTTAATAAATTCCGCTTTGGGATTTATTGGCTCAATAGAAGTTGAGTGAACTACCAGCTTATTAAAATCCATACTAGCTTTATTAACATCGTAATTTATATTTTCCCAATTAATCATTCTACTCTCCACCAATCATATCTTTCTCAAGAGTTCTTCTTAATGAGTTCATTATAGTGAAAATCGATGTTGTATCAACTTCAAACGTTGATACCCAATATTTCACTACAGCTAGGATACTATTAGAAGATGTATCTTCTAGATCCTCCAATGAGTTTCCTTCGATAATCACTACTTGTTGTATAATCATAGACATTGCTTGTACCATAATATCACCCATTAAAGCTTTACTTACTTTTAATTTTCCGTTTTTTACTTGCTCAAAAAGTGGGTGCACAATATTTAAACTTAAATTGACGTTTGAGCTATCAAACGTATCCTCACTCGCATCTATCCAATTTTTTTCAAGAATCCATAATGGCCCATCTTTATCACTAAATTCAGTAATCGGGAAAGCGGAACCATTTCCATCTATAACAATAAATAAATTATATAAATCCTCTTCACTTAAAGTCATTCCAACCTTTTTCGCATGATACGGTTTTGTTTCATTAGATTCTTGCAAAAATAGGAAGAAGTCTATCTCCAAATTCCCGCGTAAGCTATTCTTCGGGAAATTATATTCAAAATCAATTTCAATTTTTTCAGTTGAATCTACAATACTACCAAAATTTAATTTTTGTTGAAAACCAGAAGTTTTTGAATGAAGGTGGACAGCAAGTCCGATTTTATTTTTGTTCATTGTCACACCATCTTCACCAAACAAAGCTGAAGGATTGTTAAATATAAACTTTTGCTTAATTGATAAATCATTTTCACTGGGTGCCCATTCTGTATCAAACTCATTCACTTTTAAAACTCCATCAAATAATTTTCCAACTTCAATCTCAGTGATACCTTCACTACTTCTATATGAAAATTGTGGGATTTCTACTTTCAAACCTGCTTTGTCTGCCATATCTTTATCCATTTTTCGATATAACGAAACTTGATTAGTAGATTGAACCATTGTCTATAAACACCTTCCTTACTTATAACGATCTTATTGCAACATTTGGAACATATTGATTTGAATGTACTTTAAGTTTTAGCTTCCCTTCAATTTCAATATTGTTTGATATATAGGATTGAATTTCCAAAACAGTTGTATTTTCTTCTAATAATTGAATGGATACTGTACTATCTTGATATTTTTCACATGAATTATCAATTGTTTCATTATCAATTTTATTAATATATACTGTTTCGATTTCGAACGGATATTGAATATTTTCACCCATTACTTTATACCATGATTCTTTATCCATTTTTTGATCTTGAGTCAGAACTTGAATAATTAAATTATTTTTCGTTTCTTTCTTAACAAATGCTTTAAAGACAACTTCAACACTATGCTCATTAATTGGAATTGAACGGATAACTGTAATATCTGAGCCTCTAAGTCGACTCGTCCCCTTCTCTCCCGTTTTCTCTGGTAGCTTTTGGCGAGCAGATGTTTTCCCAAAGTTATTAGGTGGCATTAATAAAGCGCCAAACTTTCGTGATAAACTTGATGTTACAGAAGAATTAGCTACATCTTCTGTATTTTGATACGCATTTTTAATTGCTCTACTAGTATAGTTTTTCATACGAGTAACAAGAGTAATATTTACTGCATCTTGCCATTCTGCATGGTCAGAACTTTCAATCGACCTTAAATAGCTTTCTATAGTTGTATAGCCATACTTTTTAAAACTGTCAGCTAGTATTCCATAAGAATTCGGAACAAAAAAGCCTAATAAAATATTCCCCTCTTTTAAAGCTACTTCTCCATTTGACCAGGGACCATCTACACTATACTCAACAATCATACCAGGCTTACGTCCATATGCAATTACCTTTGAAGTATGGTTTTCTATTTTGTTCCTATCTCTTAAACCTAAATATGCTAAACCAGAAGGTTTATTTTCAGGTGGAACCATCTTCAACTCTTCTCTACTAACTTCCCGAAAAGCAATATGCCCAATGGGTTCTTTTTGATTTTCTAAACCATTTTGTCCAAATCTAATCGCTTCCACCCTAGTATTTGCAGTAAGTGGCTTACCTAATAAAGCTGATGAATATAGCTCCTGATAAATTTTGAAAACCGGTTCAAAATTTATCACTGGATGTATAGCAACATCATTTACTCGACAATCTAAAATAGAATTACTTAACTGTTTGCTGTAATTTTCATTCCAGATACGAGGAAAATACCATCTTTGTACAGCCATACGAATTGAATCTTCACGTGTTTTTTCCCAAGGAAATTTCAACATATCTTCCTCAACAGATTCATGATTAAAATCATCTAAATATGGAATAATTATTGTTGTGCCTGTTTCTGATCCTTGATAATTACTTAGCCCAAATATAGATAAAAACTTTCCGATTTCTTCACTATTCGTGATTGGATAAATTCTATCACCATCAACTGCAAATTCTCCCCACCACGCAATACCTCGTTCATTATTTGACAACAATCTCTCACTTTTACTTGGATCCTCAATTATGGATGCAATTAATCGTTCTTCATAACCATCGCCTGTTTGAATACGAGTGTAATAAATTACAATACCAACACCCAAACGGAAATAACTTGTCTTACCATAACCCCAACTACCACCAGCACCATCCTTATCTTGGTTTTTTCCAATGCCAAAAACTAATTTATAAAAATTACTTCTATTTAAAACTTTGAAGTCAGTTGAAGTATAATCCCCTGTAAGACCATATGTATTACGATCACTAATAGCAATGAATTCTTGCTGACCTGGGAACCTTTTAAGTAATATATGTTCAACTTCTTCGAAATTTGAAGCTAACTCCTCAGAATTGAATTTGTCTATTTTAAAATCTACTAATGTTCTTGATTGACCTTCAATAGTAGCATCTAAACTGTTTTGAATAGATTCACGTACTACTAAATCAATTAAAGGTAAATAGTTATTTTGTAACGACGTAAGTATCTTCCCACCATCATGGGACATGCTCTGAATGTCATTTAATGCATGTTTAATTCTCATTAATCCTCATTCTCCTCTTGATAATAATCCTCTTTATCAAAATTTTCATTTACATTCAGCTTTGCTGAAATATATGTGGTTTGACTACCTTTTAAAATTCCCGGAATCATAACATTGATACCAATAATATCTTTTGGGAAATTTAAAGGTTCGCGATTTGGATGCGAGTCCTTATAATTCTTACCCGCAAATTTTTTCCGATATTCTTCTTTAGATGAATCACCCTTATCGATGCGGTAAATAATAATTTGTGGAACTTTACCATAGCCATATTTTTCTCGAATTGCTCGGATATTTGAAATTTTAGATTCACTTCGTTCGGACGATGAAATTTCATCTTCAATATCTGACAATAAATCGGCCGGTGATCTTAATGCACCTATATTTGCGATTTTATCAGTACTACGACTTTTTAATTTGGTACGGATTGATGGATTAGGACTATACCCATGTATATTCCAATCACTGTTAAGATCTTTAGTTGATTCCACTTTCCCTACACTTGATAAAACGATACTCCAATTTGCTAATTCCCCTGAATTTTCAGCAGCCCATTCAAGTAATGCTGGCAAACTAGACATTTTAATATCCGTTTCACATACTTTGTAGTTTTCTAAAAATAACTTGACCTCATCAATCGAAACATCTCTCCAAATCATATGATTATTTTTAATCTCCGGACTTGAAAGAGAATTTAAAAAGCTTTGAGTATGTTGTAAATTATGTTCCAATATTGCCTCATCTTTTTCAAAGTAAATTGTTTGAGAGTTGAAGCCAGCGAAATCATATTCACTTGGTTCTGCCGATTGCATTTTATTACTTGAAGTAATTCGAATTAATTTATAATTAACAGAATTTTTAATTCTAGGAGCATAGTCTTTAGGCGTTAACCCATTAATTGCGAACGTATTTATTTCCTCACGTAACTCCTCATTCATTTGAGATAAAAACTGAAATCTTTCAAGTGCCATACGATCTAACCAAATTCGTGGAAAAATCTCATATCCTTTACGATAACCAAACCATCGAGCCATTTGCATAAGTGTATCTGCCTGACTTGTTGTTCTTAAAAAATATGTTGTCGTTAATCCTTCTAACGTTAAACCACGTGAAAGGGTATTACCGCCTATAACAATAAAGGCTGGTGCAATATTAGAGACTGGTTTTTTGGGATAAATAAGACGTACTATTTGATTATCCGCAGTCGCTTTACTGTTATCAATTACGAGATGTAATCCCTTATGATAAGCAGGTTGACCTTCTTCACCAATTGGAATATGGCTAATAAATTCACTTTTAGGGAGCCGAATCATTCTATCAATATAGCGTTCAACGTCTTCCCACTTAGGATAATCTGGCACTTTATCCCTAGATGAATAATTTTTCATCCCTTCAAGGAAATAAGAACGTTTAAAATCTAACGACTCATTTTCATATAAAACTTGTAATTCCGGTTTAATTTCTTCGTAACTATTTTGAAATTTCAATAAATATTCTTCAATTTTTTTCGCTATATTTTCATGGTGTGCAATTTTGAAGCTTGTGTGTACTAACATCGAAATTGGCTTTTTATATTCAATTGCACGCATTGCAGCAACAGTTAAAATAAACCAATGAATCGATTCAACTAAACTTTTTGGAAGTTCAATGTGTAAATTTTTATCTTGTATTTCACGGACTATTGATTCGTCGGCCTCAGGAATATCTCTGATAATATCAATATGTGGACTTATTTCTGGCTCCTCCGTTCCGAATATTTGTTTCGGTCCGATATAGTCCTCAGAAGGCTCCAATAACACAATAAAATCCTTGGGATAAAGGGAATCCTCAGCGACTTCATTCAATACATTTGCATAAGGAGTTGCGGTATAAGCGATATAATTCATACCTTTAACTTCTCTATTATTCACTAACTTTCTAATCATTTGATTAATTGCGGTTCTATTTTCTTCTTCAATATTATTGGTATTGATACTCGCTTGATCAGCCTCATCGTCTATTACTAAAACCTTTAATTGTTTTGTTTTATTTTTATCAGAGTATAGCCATTTAATTAATGCATTTAATCTACTGCTATTTTTTAAGCATACGGTAAAATATCTATCCTTAGATTTAGATTCTAGTTTAAACTTACTAATATCATGTTCTGGCAATTTAGATTTTAATGAAGGTTTATCTACCTGATGCCAATGTAAATTACTTACACCAGAGGTATTCATGTCATTATATAAACGAGTAGAAGTTTGTTGACGTAAATTTTCAATAACTCCTGATAAAATAATAAAATAGTTAAATCCATTATCAGCCGCCATAGCCATTAATCCAGCCATGTTAGCAGTTTTACCAGATTGAACATTCCCAACTACTAAACCTTTTATCGGACCATCCTTTTCTGTATCCATTGATAAATTCTGTAATATTTCAAATGAAGACTTTTCTATATTTCTTATAGAGTTTTCAGACCAATTTTGTTCTATTAATTTTGATTTATAAAGTTGCCATGCAGAATTTGAATCTCTAGGAATTTGAGCATCATTTATAACATTTTTTCCTAACTTTATGACATTCTTTTTTTCCTCTCTTTTCTTAAGAGAATTAATTAATGCATCCCATTTATCTTCCGTCAAATCTTCAGGTTGTAAATTAGTTAAACTTGCGACAGTTCGTAGCGCTTCCTTATTAGCCCCTCCTAAAACTTCATTTTGACGAACTTTTTCCCAATCGCCTAAATTTGCTCTTTGATTTTCTAAAAATGCTATTAATTGTGAATATTTAATGTCATACCCATTCATAATACTTCTCCTATCCAAATAAAATATAAAAATACCTATATAATTTATATAAATCAAACTATTTTAAATTTCTATGTATAATACTAATATGATAACAAAATTTTAGACTCCTAGTTTTTTACAATACAACTTCATTTCTTATGCAACAGTATATTATATCACGAAACTAGTTAATAATAGACTATTACTATCACTATTACTTTTCCTCCACATAACTTTTGTCACCTAAAATGGATTATATCAAATATTTTATAAGTATAATATAACACTTTTCAGGAACTATTTCCCATATTTTATACTCTATTATTTAATCTGGTGATGACGTGCTTTTTTATATGAATTGACACCAAATTATTTTATAACCGAAAAATAGATAACCCTACATTTCCACCTATGTAGAGTTTCGATTTCATATAAAATTATAATGACTCGCTATTTTTATATCTTGCTAAAATACTATTTGTTACTGATTTTCTTCGATTTTTAGCGTCAATTCTTTTTAGTTGTTCATTGTAATGATTGATTTCACTCAAGGATTTTGCTTTACGAGCTTTCCGAATAATATTTTTGATACTCTTTACATCAGAGGGCTTTAAATTATCCATCCACCTCATCTCCCTTCCATATCCTATCAATTAATTCTTCTAGCTCTATAAGATATGCGTGAAATTCCTCATTCGTGTGTGTGGGATTATCGTTTTTAAATTGATCAACATGATATTCGACCCATGTTTGAATAAAGTCTTCCCAACTATCTAAAATTTCATTATTAGGTATTTCCCCATACGTTAATAGCACTTGACCATTATCAATGACTTCATCTACTCTTGCTTTAAAGATTTCATTTTCTTCCGTACCACTCATTAAAGCAATGCCTTTTAAATAAGTAATTCCGCTTAATCCTGCAACAAGCGCAATTACTAAAACCTCCGTCACTGAACCATCACTATTCAAAATATTGACAGCTCCAACACCCGCTATACCGCCTAATAAACAAGCAGTAATAACCGCAATAATCCAATTAAGTATTTCTAAGGAACCATTGAATAAAGTTATCTTTACATCTGTTTGCCCTTTTAATAACATGATGAGTGATGTTGAAAAACTACCAATGATGCCCACAAAAAATGGTAGAGCAATCTGATGTTTAATATCCATATCTCCAAATAAGTAAATAAACTTATCCTTTATTTTAAATTCATTAAAGAACCAACTGATAATCCAATTATATATAGTACAAATTAAATAAATCATTATTAATACAATGGCAAAATAAAGTAGAATTTTTATTAATTTAACTAATGCTTTTTCAATTCCTTTGAAATTCATCACTGGATCACCTTCATATCTGCTAAAGCCCCTCACATTAATTTATAACAAATTTATCCAGTATATGAATCCTTACCTTCGTTAACTACAATTAACTGCAAACAGGTGAAACCAACGCCAAACCCCTTATAATTAAGGTTTTTAGCGTTCATTAAAATTCATGTATGGAGACTGCGGGAGTATCTTATGAGGTTAGTTATCTGTTTTATATTTTCCAAATTTGATATAATTATCCATAATCAATTTTGTGGAGGACATTCATGTCAAAGATAAAAGTCGATATCGATAGAGTTAATGATTTGACCCCTAGCTTTTCACAAGTTGCGACGAAAGTATCGAATACTACAGACAAAGTTACATCAATTAGATCTCAAATCGATTACCGTATTAAAGCGCGACACGGAATTGGGGATCAATTGTACAAAATATCCAATGAATTACATACGATTGAAAAGAATATGCAGAAACTAGTATCCTTCCTTCAAAATTCGATGGATAAGTATGCAACGGCTGAAGAGAAAATTGCTAGGCAAGTTCCTATGTTACCTAATGTGATTGGGAAAAATAACATAACTATTGATGAAAATGGTAAAATACAAGTAATGAACGAATACGCTCAATTTAATACAGATAGACCCGTTGATCCAAATACCGGTGAATATTTGTTTACATATGAAGGGCAAAGGCAAGTATTGGGAGGAAATGGTTCAGGAACACCGGATGGGCTTGCCCAACTAGGTGATTTAGCTTATGAATTTTTATTTGGCGACATAGAGACTCTTTTTGACCCGAATGCTTCTCTTTCGGATAAAGCCATAGCCGCTGCTTTCATGTTACCAATAGGTAAACCGCTCAAAGCTGCAAAAGTGGCGATGGATGCAGTCGATAATTCAAAAGACATTGCAAAAGCTGTAGATAAAGCTGAAAATATAAAAGACCTCTCAAAATCGGTAGATAAAACGAAAGAGATTCAAGATAAAACAATTACTGATTTAGAAGTAAAACAACTAGGGGAATACATAAAGAATCTTGAAAAAAAGCAAGTAGATAAAGAAAAGAGTCCCCTTAATGATCCATACATTGGGGTAAAGCAAGCATCTGAATACTTAAAATCACAAGGAGTACCACGTCAATTTAGAAAGAATACATTAGAATCGTTTGAAATTGGTACCATTAGACTAGATATTGCAGGTTCAAATACTTATGGGTTAAGATTTTATGATAATATTAATGCTTATGCAAAAGGAAGATATCTGTTTGAAACATTTTCACCACAAGTGAATAGAAATAATTTGGCTCTCCCACCAGATTGGAACAGAATGACAGGTATTCAACAATGGCAAGTTAAACCAGACACAATTATAATTAAAGGGAAAGCAGGTCCGCAGTTTCAAATGGGAGATCAATATATAGGAGGCGTAGAACAATGGTATATAACGAATCTAGACAGCTTAATAAAACCGTAAACTTTATTAAGGAAGCTGAAAAAGTAAAAATTATGATAGAGTGTGAAATTGAAGCTCACAAATTAGGTCAAGGTAAAGATGGGACGATAAGTCAACTTGAAAACTTTTATAAAGATATACAACTAATGATTGAGAGCAAAAGTCATATTCCTTCATATCCAAGAGCTATTGCTGACTCGTGGGATTTTAATAGTGAACTTGGAAAACAATTATTAGATTTATATGAGGTATATAAAAAACTATAATAACTATCCCTAAAATAAATGGATGACTTTATATAGTTTGCAATAAAGAACTAGATTCTATTTGATCTGGCCAAGAAATATAGACATATGTAATTAAGCTACTTCAAGGACCAGAGTTCGGTATTCTACCGGGCTTTGGTCTTTTTAATTTTGCCTTCATACACCTTGAATGGCAAAGCCTCTATCAAGGTTTCTTTTTGAGGCTCTACCTAATGTCGAATGTATTACTTTCCTCTCTCCTGTTAAATTCACGATTATATAGCTGATAACTTTCATGATATTCCCCTCTTCGTTACGTTAAATTTAAATGTATAGGATTTCTTACCAATGCGCACCAGTAGGTGAATGCTCTCAATAAGGAAGAATAAACCCAATTTAATATAAATAGAGCTGTTGATCCAAATGCCTGTGAATATTTATTTACATCTTAAGGTCAAAGTCAAGTATTGGGAGGAAAAGGAACATCTGATGGACTTGCTCCATAGGGGATGCAGCATATCATATGATTTCTTTTTTGGTGACATAGACTCTTTTGACCCAAACGCTTCTCTTTCGGAGAAAACAATTGCCGATGCTTTCATGTTACCAATAGGCAAACCGCTAAAAGCTGCAAAAGTGACGATGGATGTAGTCGATAATTCAAAAGACATTGTAAAAGCTGTAGATAAAGTAGAAAATATAAATATGATGTTCCTTATGAAATGCGAGTATTAGTTCCAGAAACCTATTTAAAACTGTATCAAGTTTATGTTGTAAAAAGGCCAATAGAAGTACAGGCCGGAAAAATTGCTCCTTGGTTTGACGAACCGATTCTTGGTACACAGTATGAGTTTAACCATTCAGTTATCAAAATATAATTAGAAGGATTGAGAAATAATATGAAAAGAGAAGAATTGCAACAGTGCTTAATTGATGCTAATGTTCCCAAAGATTTATACGCTTTAAATGGAGGATTACCTAATGAAGCTTTATGTTTGAATAGTGATGGTGAAATTTGGGAGGTATACTATAGTGAACGTAGTATTAAATCACAGATTAAAAAGTTCGACTCTGAAGATAAAGCCTGCAATTATTTTTATAAAACAGTTTTCAAACTTTTGGGAAATTTACACAATTAATTATAACCTTTTTTCGAAACCTTTCCGAATATTCTTATAGGTAATAAACAATCTGTTATTTAATAATTAAAATCATAGTTTCGAGTCTTATTAAATTTAAACCTCTAGTAATTCACAATTTCGCCTTTCGGATTGGAATTTTGTCTATATAAATTACATCAATTAATTGATTATCTCCTCATCGGTTCGGGATTTTCCCTCCCCCTATAGTTCATGCGAATGTTAGGTGTACATATAAAAAACAAGGGTTTTTAGCCCTTGTTTTTTATATTCATTTATTTTAATTCTATTTTGTCCTTATGAGTTTTGCCCTGTTCATCTTCCCATATAATAATGACGAAATAAGTAAAGCCTTTTTTGGGTGCATCTCCATAATATAAATCGGGGAAAGAAAAAGGATGTAAAGAGTATTCGGTACCATCAATATCTCTTCCTTCGTAGAATTCATTTCTCTCAGATATCACTTTATCATTTTCTAGAAATTCAAGCTTCTTCACATTTACTTCTTTTTCATCTACTTGTGTGACAGATACTTTCCATGCCCCTCCCGCTTCAATTTCTTTTACTTTTTTATAAACTACTTCCCACGTACCATTGTCTGAAGCCCCTTTCATACTTGAAGTTGAAAAGGTAAAATAAATTATTCCTAATAGAATTATTAACAGCATTACTATAAGGTACGATTTTTTCATATTTTTCTACCTTCTTTCAGTTGGGAGTATAAGATGTTTTGTATTAATAAAACTAAATAGAAAAGGAAGTACCCTTTCTATATAGAATAAAGTTATTTTAATTCATTAAGAAAAAGACTTCCTTATGATTAATTCTATAGTAAAAGTTATTAGTACACTAATAAAAAATGAGTGATATGGAAATTTTATAACTTCTCTACAAAATTATAAAAGTAGGTATAGAATTATCTACACCTACTTTTAACCTAATTAAATTAGAATTTAATTACTCTATATTTTACCCATATAGAACTAATATCGTAAAAACTTCTTTCTAAGTAGTTGTCAGTATGGCCCGATAAATATAATGTACTATTCCCTTTTTTGTACACGAACATAGTATGACTATAACGAGTTGCATCTTTTTTCATAAACTGAATCATATCTCCTACATCTGCATAAGTAACAAGTTGTGATTTACTTGTACTTGCTTTTGTAGGTTGAGTTTTATTCCAGTATGCATAAAAATCTGAAACAACACTCCAGGATGATGATCTTACATCTACTGGAACTCCTACTCGAGAAACTGTTGTGTAATACCAATAATTTGTATCACTGTTGACAATAGGTGTAATTGTTCTAGGTTGTTTCATATTTTTGCCACCAGCTCTTAGTATTTGAGATGTGAAATTTGTACAATCTAAAGAGTACGATTCATAATTCGGATTTCTACCGTTCCACCATTTTTTTGCATAAGCTTTTGCAGCAGTAACGTTATATGTACCGCTAGCTAATGCTGCTGAATTTTTAGTTTTAGTAGCTTCTGCAATGGCTTCTTCAGCAGCAATCTCCCGTTCTACTTCTCCGATTGTCTTCTCTTTTTGAATAGCTAATTTTTGGTTTAGTTCAGCTTTGATTTCTACATCTTTTGTATCATTAATAAAATTAGCATTGTCGGTGTTTTTTATAGTTGTTTCATAAGCGTATACGTACTCAGATATATAGGCCATTAACACCCCATAATAAGGACTTTTAAGTAAATCAGCATCCATAGATTCAGAGTAAAATTGCTCAATTGCATATTTAGTAAATTCCTCTGAACCTACTTCACTATTTAAATTTTTGTTTTTTAAGAAGTCGATAAATAGTAACTCTGCTTCTTTTAAAGAATAGTCGCTACGTTCCTTAACGCTAATAGTATTTGCGTCTGCATTAGTACCGAATATTAGTGTAAGTCCTGTTAATAAAATTGTTAAAGCAAATACTAGTGAGGTAATTTTTTTCATAATTTTTTCCCCTTTCAATTATCTTTAAAATTTTATTAATACATAACACTCTCTCTTTGTAAGATAATACGAAAAAATCCATATTATGGGAATAGTACTTACTATTCTTTTTTATTGAAAAAAAGATAATTTCCTTTTATTAAATATTAATATTAATATTTTTTTGCTCTAATTATGTCTAGAAAAAAGCTCCTTTGTTAAATGTTGGTTTAAACTGAGAGAATAAAAGAAATCGAATATAAAAATAACTCCTACCCATCTATCCTTCCTGAAAGTAGTAAATAGAATATGGATGGTTAGGTTGCGACTCGCTTCTCTTTCTTGCCCAACAGCCAGCCGATTTTTTTTTTACAAAACTCAAAGCACTACATTTACCAGGGCTGCAATGGTAAAGTAACAACACCCATAAAAGCGGTTAGAATCCCGAAAAAGCATACTTTGTTGTTTGCAAATTAAACTATTATTGCACTCTACGTCTGGATTCTTTATTTAAATAACTTTCAGAGCTAATTCGTAATCTCTATTTAAAGTTAAGTCATTTTATATGGGGGTTTTTAATACGCATTATAGTCATTAATAATAGAAATCGTCTTATTTGCTACTGCGCTACCAAGTGATACATACAATTTTTTATCGCCAATAATAAAAAATTCTTCTTTAGCTCGTGTAGCCGCAACATTCATTATATTTGGATCAGAAACAGCCCATTTTGCCGCCCCACTGCTATTAGAATCTGCTCCAAGGACAAAATAGACAATTTTTGCTTCTTTCCCTTGAAAAGTATGAACAGTTCCAACATTTGTTGGCTTCCCATTTTCTCGTTTAGTAAAGTTTATTTTATCTAAAACTCCTGCAAGTTTAGAAGCGACATTTTTAAATGGGGATATTACATAGATTTCGTTTGCTAAATCTGGATTTTCGTTTAATCGTATAACAATTAGTTTTTTTAATAAATCAGCTTGTTCTTTAACAAATTTGTCATTTGCCTTTCCCATGGAATCTAACCACAGTGACTTTCCTTGTGCTTTATCTTTTTCTTTACCTTGTACCATTAAGCCGCCATAAGATATTTCATTTGAAATTGTGAACATAGGATAATTTGAACGTCTATGTACCCAAAGTGGAATACCAATCCACTCCTCATCATTTTTTCGGTAACCAAACTGACTAGTATCATCTACAATTGTTTGAGTAGATGCATCAGCAGAAACAAATTTTTCATCTACTTTATATTGTTTTCCAATTAAGTTTAGAACTTTAGAATCTAACGATAATACTGGTCTTATTTGTGAGGGATCCCCTACAACCATAACTTTTTTACTTCTAAAAATTGCACCTACACTAGCTTGTGGTAGTGCTTGTCCAGCCTCATCTATGAATAGATTCCCCAGCGAATTTTCTTTAAGGTTTTTAAACATTCGACCAAAACTAGCAAAAGTAGTACTGACAACAGGAACAGTGAAGTTCAGCCATTGCCATGATTCTAAAATTAATTGATGTCCATTCTCTTTCGCAATGTATTCAGATTGTTTATTCCAAATAATCCTTGCCGCTTTTATATTTTTTCTGTTTTCATAAAGGAATTGCTTTCTAACTTTTAAAGCTGAAATGAATAACTCTGATTGTAAAATACGATACTCCTTTGTAAACCAAGGATTAGATAATTGAAGTTCCTCATATGAAAGTGAAAAATCTATCTCCTTTATTCCTGTTTGTGATTTGATTTTTTCCAGTGATTCAATTTCCTCTTCTAATTTTCTCAATTCATTATTCCGAGTAGTCAACCATTGATTGAAGACAGACATTCTGTCCTGATATTGTTTTTGTATATGCTCAATCTTATCAGCAATTATCTTTAGCTCGTTATCAAAATGAGTACAGTCATTCAACACTTTACTTTTTTGTTGAGTAAGATGATTTAAGTGTTTATTCGCACTATTAAGATCCATAAAATACTGTTCAACTTTTGATTTATTAAATATTTTCTGAAACCATAGAAAACTCGGCTTTTGTGAAGTAACTACATTAAAATTCCTTTCAGCTTGAGCTTGTTCATTAGTTAAATTTTCAAGTTCAATAGAAGCGTTTGATAAAGAGCTTTGTATATTTATGCTTTTTTGTTTCAGACTTTCAATTTCAGCTTTAGCCTCTTTTTCCTGTATAATTAAATCTGTTCTTTTTTTCTTTTCTTCTTTTTCAAATTCACTAATTTGCTCTTTTTGCTTGGCTTTTAGTTTACGAAGATAATATATTTTTTCGCTATATTCTTGCACTTTGTCTCTTTGAATTTTCAATTCATTATATAGTCGTGAGAATTCCCGATATACATCCGGATTTGATTGATAATTTTCTTCTAAATCTTTTTCAATTGCTTCAATGTTTAAAATTAATTTATTAATATTTATTGATGCTCCACCTTCTATCGAGAAAATGCCCCAATTTTCCTCATTTAACAGCTCCCTTTTTATGTTACGATTTTCTCCGAATCCTTCACCAATTAATTTTGAATTAGAAATCTCTTTGAAATAATTCGCTTCCACTAGTTGGTTTTGAAAATTTTCATAAATTTTTTCTGTTTTAGGTAACTCATTAACAATATTTTGAACTGCCCCATTATTTGAACTTGCCACAATAATATTTTTATCTGAAATGGCTTGTGGTAAAACGCCAAGTTTTGCATTACGCCAGTAAACTAAACTGCCTTGAATCTTTTTATTGGAAAGTTGCGAAATTTCTAGTGCCTGTTGTACTACTAAATCAGCAAAAATATCCTTTAATAAGGTTGTCTTACCTGTTCCCGGTGGACCGTTGACACTACGAATATCATTTTCATCGTTTAATGCTAGATTTACTGCAACCTGTTGCATGAATGAAAGTGGATATTCAGGGTTACTTGGGAAACGTCCTAACGGATAATTTTTGGGTTGTAAAATTTCCTCGAAAATTTCTACATTGAAATGTTCTGACTCTTTCTTGCTGTCTAAATTTTTCCTATACCCAGCAAACCCATTAAAATATCGATTCAAATTTTCATTATTAAGTATCTTTGCTTTTTTTAGATCTTCAATAAAGAACGAATGTAGATTTATATCTTCATTATCCAAATTTTGCACGAATTTATAGCGAAAGTTTTCGACTTTAACATTATACTTTTGTATAAGGTCAGTAATTGTAGTATTAAAATCCTCATCAAATTTCCGGTTTAGCTCTTCTCTAAATAAATTTTCAACTTTTATAAAATCTTCGGGTAAATTACCATGTTCGCGTATATAACCACTCATTGTTAAAAATAATTTATCGGCTATAAAATTTAGTTGATTATCAAAATATAATGCAAAGGTGAACTTTTCAGAATTACTGACTTCTTCATAAGTTTTAGCAATCAAGTACTTCTCTCTCAATATATCAACCACTTCTTGAAAATCAAAAATACCAAAATATAATACTAAGCCTGATTTTTTAAAGACCTTATCCGAAATATTTTTTTGTTCCTTTTGATTAGTTATAAAATCTAAAAAGAACATCTTCCAATTATCTTCGTTAGTATGTAAAGACTTTAACGATTTTTCTTTTTTATTAATAGAACCTTCCGATAACTGCTCTATTGTAATCCAAGCATTTAAAATATCTTCCCTTTTATTCACGTTCTACCTCCAAACATACATATAAAAAATTTGATATTATACGTTGAAATTGTTCCAACGGATGCACCTTAACCACAAGAAGGGCGAAATAATTCTAAGATATCCGCTGCGTCTATACCCATCTAAACACCTAGAACATCACCCTACAATATGATCATCCTAAAGAGAAATTTAACCTTCATAATCGGTATGTATTTTGTTCTTTTGTGCTGAAATTTACCCCCAATCAAATATTACTATTATACTATTTTATTTCCAAGTGAAATTATATACTTGATTGTTGTGTTGAATATCATTTACTTATCAGTAACTGGAGCAATTTTGCCATATTCTGCAAAAAATTATTTATCTAACTACCAAAAGTCTATAAATATATTTGTCACATTTGGGTAATTTTACCCTCACTTATATTTGATATCTAAATGAGTAGCCTACCTATGTGGCACGTTTGTAAAATTTACAAATAAAAAAGGACCTTGCACTTCATACGGTACAAAATCCTTTATTATTCATTCAATTTTTCTAGTGAATTATAGATAATTTGTTCAAGCTTTGAATAATTATATTTGGATTCAATCATTGCTTGTATATATTCTTCTTTTTGCATCTGATTGTAATGCCAAATATACCCTTTTGCTTGAGCCAAATTTTGTATGAATATCCGAAGGGTACGACCATTACCCTCTCGAAATGGATGTAGCATGTTTAATTCTGCTTTGTAGTAGGCTAATCGTTTTGCCGCTATCTGAGTGGTCATCCAATCCGATTCATTTTCTAGCTGCTGGAAAATTTCATTAGCCATTGATTCTATGAACTGAAACTGACAGAATCTTGTACTACCCTTTGTTAATTGGACATTACGTATCTTGCCTGCAAATGTATAAATATCTTGAAATAAATGGTGGTGTAGTTTAACTAAATCATTAAAAGTAAACCCTTGTACTTTATATAGTCCTTGCTCCAATTGAAATGAACGAATGAAAAAGGCGTATTGCTCGATTTTCTCAAGTTCATCTAAATTTTTGACTTTATGAACACTCTGAGAAAGTAAATAAGTTTCATCTTCATCAAAATTATATTTTCCCATTATTCAACACATCTCTAATTAGTTTCGGTGTTATCGGTTGGCCAGAATTCACCACTTCCATTGCCTTTTTGGCAATTATAGGGTCTATAGTGAAATTTTCCAAAGTTAAATTTTTTTCAACTCGTTTATATTCTAAAGAATTTACAGTGATTTTTTTCATTCTTGCTACACCCCACCGATTAAAAATTTTTATATAAAGAAAAAACAGCTTAGATCATTAATTAGACCAAGCTGCTATCATCTTCTATGGAGACGGCGGGAGTCGAACCCGCGTCCAGAAACTCCAATACTCAAGCTTCTACGCGTGTAGTTTGCCTACTTACAATTCGCGTGTCATTATGCCGACAAACAGGCGTCCTGCACGCTAGCTTGGAAATCTCTTGACGGTGACTCAAGCGGCACCACCGTCCGTATCCCACTAAAGTTGAGCCCCACGTTCTCTACATGGGCGATAGAGAGGCGGAGCGCTACGAGACTAAGCTGCGTAAGCTAAATTTTGTTGTTTGCCAGTTATTATATAACTTCCGTTGATGACGGAGCCGAGACCTCCGACGCGCAGCTCAAGCTTGAACCATCCCTGTCGAATCCGTAACGTCCCCCTATTATAATAAGGAGATGTGTTTACACACATACGGGAAAAGGCGTTATAAGCTTGTGCCTTAATGCACTGGCAATTTGTATTCTTATTATAAGATAATTATAGCAAAACTTCAACACATCTCTTTATTCCTACAGTACCTTTATTAACCAAAGTCCTATAGAACTAGCGAATCTCTAAAACTGATTCCTCGCTTAAATGCTCGTTACAATTTCCGTTTTGCTTCCGTTCACTCCGCAGAAGAATGAGAACCAACTTTCGTACTCACTTTACCTTAGAATTGATTCTTCGCTTTAAACGCACGTTCCATTTCACGCTTTGCTTCCGTTCACTCTGTTCACTACGCAGAAGATTATGATTCATCTTTTGTAATCATTTTAACTTAGAATTGATTTTTTGCTTTAAATGCTCTTTCCATTTCACGCTTAGCTTCTTTTTTCTTCATGTCATCGCGCTTGTCGTAGTTTTTCTTACCTTTCCCTAGCCCGATTAATAGTTTGGCATAGCCGTCTTTAATGTACATTTTTAATGGAACAATTGTGTAACCATCTTGTTTTGTTAAGCCGATTAATTCATTGATTTGCTTTTTATGTAACAGCAATTTACGCACACGAAGTGGATCATGGTTAAAACGGTTTCCTTGATCATATGGACTAATATGCATATTAGAAATCCATGCTTCGCCGTTTCGAATACGCACGAAGGAATCCTTTAATTGGACTTTTCCTGCGCGGATGGCTTTAATTTCCGTTCCTTGCAACACCATTCCCGCTTCATACGTTTCTTCAATAAAGTAATCATGGCCTGCTTTTTTATTTTGTGCTAATACTTTCCCAGTTCCTTTTGCCATAAAAGGACACCTCCCAATCTACCAATACCAACAAAGTATACTATCTTTTTAAACAAAATAACGTCCAAGTGCAAGCTTTCGCTTACACTTGGGCGATGTTTATCGTCTTTTTGATTTTTTCTTTTTCGATTTTTTCGCAACGCCTTCGTAAAACTTTTGTTTTTGTTTTACTTTACGTCCGGCTGAACCTTTTTCATCTTTCCCTCGGCCAGCGCCACCTTTTTCGTTGCGCTCCTTTTTACCAGGGCGATTACTTCGGCCTTCTCCATCGGCTTTTCTGCCTGCATGAATAACCTTTGGTGCGCTTTTTCGCGTTCTACCACCATAAGATTTCACCATATCGACGATTTCGAAGTCAACCGATGACTCTTCTATAATAACATTGGATACACGAACCTTCACTTCATCCCCAATACGGAATTGGCGGTTCGTATGTTCCCCAATCATCATCATCGAACGTTCATCGAAATGATAATAATCGTCGGTCATATTACTAATGTGGACAAGTCCTTCAATCGTATTTGGTAACTCGACGAAAATACCAAAGTTTGTAATGGAAGAGACAATCCCTTCAAATTCTTCACCAATTTTATCGGACATGAACTGTGCTTTTTTCAATGCATCCGTATCACGCTCTGCATCGACTGCACGGCGTTCCCGTTCGGAAGTATGATCCGCAATTTCATCCATTACTTGTGCCCATTTGAAAGTAGTTTCCTTCGATACATCCCCTTCAACTAAATACGTACGGATTAAGCGGTGAACGATTAAGTCCGGATAACGTCGGATTGGTGATGTGAAATGGGTATAGAAATCCGTCGATAAACCGAAGTGACCAATCGATTCTGGATAATATTTCGCCTGTTGCATCGAACGTAATAACATTGTTGAAATAACCGGCTCTTCTGGCATTCCTTCAATTGCCGTAATAATATCTTGTAACGCCTTTGGATGAACCGAATTTCCTGTTCCTTTAACAACTAAACCGAAATTCGTGACGAATTCAAAGAAGCGTTGTAATTTTTCTGGTTTTGGATCTTCGTGAATCCGATATAAAAACGGCACTTGCATCCAATGGAAATGTTCCGCCACCGTTTCATTCGCTGCTAACATGAACTCTTCGATTAACCGTTCAGATACTGTGCGCTCACGAATAACGATATCCGTAGGCCAGCCATCTTCATCTACTAGCACTTTCGACTCTTTAAAATCAAAGTCAATCGCACCGCGCTCCATTCGTTTGTTCCGTAAAATGGCAGCGAGATCTTTCATATCTTGAAACATCGGCACAAGCTTTTCATATCGTTTAATTAGCTCTTCGTCTTCTTCTTCCAAAATTTTATACACATCGGAATAAGTCATTCGTTCCGTCGTTTTAATGACACTTTGGAAAATTTCATGTTCAATGACTTGTCCGTTTTGGTCAATAATCATTTCACAAGACAAAGTTAAACGATCCACTTGCGGATTCAATGAACAAATACCGTTCGATAATCGGTGAGGAATCATTGGAATCACTCGGTCTGTTAAATAAACACTCGTTGCCCGTTCATAAGCTTCCGTATCGATAATGGAACCTTCTGTTACGTAATAACTAACGTCGGCAATATGAACCCCTAGTTTATACGTACCATCTTCCAACTTCGTAACGGTTACAGCATCGTCCAAGTCTTTTGCATCGGCGCCGTCAATCGTCACTATCGTTTCGTTCCGTAAATCACGACGACCGACTAAATCCGCCTCTGTAATTTCATCTGGCACTTCTCCAGCAGCCTCTACTACTTCTGGTGGAAACTCAGGTGGAATGCCATGTTTATAAAGAATCGATAAAATATCGACACCTGGATCATTTTTATGACCTAAAATTTTCGTAACCATTCCTGTTGCCGATTTAATATCATCTGGCCAATTCGTAATTTCCACAACGACTTTATGGCCATCTACAGCCCCTAAGGAATCCTCTTTCGTTACGAAAATATCCATGTTTAACTTTTTATCATCTGTTACGACAAAACCAAAGCCTCTGTTTGCTTGATATGTACCAACAAATGTCGTTTTACTACGTTCAATTACTTTTGTAACGGTACCTTCTCTTCTGTCTCCCGATGATTCTTTTAATACACGAATTAAGACGATATCTCCGTTTAATGCGCCATTGACTTCATGGGGTGGAATAAAAATATCATCCATGCCTTCTTCATCTGGCGTCACGAAACCGAAGCCTTTTGCATGACCGATGAATTTCCCTCGAAGTAAGTTCATCCGTTCTGGCAATCCGTAACGATTTGAACGGGAACGTACGATTAACCCTTCATCTTCCATGCGGACAAGCATTTTCACTAGCTCTTTAAATTCGTCCGCATCTTCTAATTCAAGCAGCTCTTCCAGTTCATCCACCTTTAGTGGTTTATAATCATCTTGCTTCATTAACTGTAATAGACGCTCTTGTAATTCATTACTTTGTGTCATATAATTTCCCTCCTTTTTGCAATACTAAATACAATGCTGGGTTTACGGTTAGTCTTCCCAATCCAGTGATTGTAAAAATTCATAAACCGTTTCGTGTAGCAACGCTTTTTCTTTATCTAATGTAATAACGTGCCCTGAATGCTCAAACCATTTGATTTCTTTTCTTAAGGATTCCACTTCATCATAAATAATATGAGCAGAATTCGGGTCAATAATTTCATCATTTTTTGATTGTACGACGAGAATCGGTGCATAAACCATATCTAACTCAGATCGAACACTTTCGACAAGTTGTTTTAGTTCCGATAACGACGGCATTCCCTGTTGACGAATCGATTCTACTTCCTGTTCGATGACTGCTTCGTCTTTTCCTTCAAAACGTTTAAAGTCGCCAGCATATTTTAAAACGCCATCAAACATTTTTTCCGTTGTTCTCATGACCATTGGCGAACACATCGTTACAATTCCCTTCACAGGTGTTGATAAACTTAATTTTAATGAAAAGACGCCACCTAATGATAAACCGACGACAGCGATTTTTTCGTAGCCTGCCTCTTTTAATGTGTTATATCCTTTTACAACATCTTGCCACCAATCCTCTGGCGATGTTTCGATTAACTGTTCAGGTGGTACGCCGTGACCTTTATAATGGGGAGCATGGCTTGTATAACCTTTCTTTTCTAAAAACCTTCCGAGCATCCGAACGTCTGAAGAACTGCCTGTAAAACCGTGTAATAATAGTACGGCCCGTTCCCCTGCTTTAAAGAAAAATGGTTTTATTTCAGCATTACGCATATGAAATCCTCCAAAAAATAGTTACGTATACATATTCTGCACATCTCATATTATAAATTAAAACGCCTAACCATGCTCGGTTAGGCGTTGGATAATGTAAATTAAATTCATTTATTTCTAATAGGATTGGCGAAAATTTCACCATTTAATCATGTACAATCGATTAAATTTTCACAATCACTAAAGCTAAAATGAAAAACAATACGGCAAGAACAATCGTTATTCTATGTAAAATTAAATCCATTCCTCTTGCTTTTTGTTTACCGAAAAGTTGCTCAGCTCCACCCGAGATGGCACCTGATAAGCCTGTACTTTTACCTGATTGTAGTAATACGATCACGATTAAAGCAACGCTTACGATAATCAATAATGTTAGTAACAAAGTATGCATAACTCCACCTCCTGAAATAGAAACTTCACAACATAGTCAGTATAGCAAAATTCCACTAAAGATACAATATTCAGACGGAAAATGGTTGGTATAATTTAGTATTCAATAGAAATCTTTCAAAACGGTGTTAGTTTTAATTTGAATGTAAATCTATGAAATTAGGATGATGCCGCCTTTATTCATATTAAGAAAACGCTTTACTGATTTCTATCATTTTTTCTCTTTTATTCTACATTTTTATACTTTTTTTCTCACTTAACGACGATTATTCTTATTTTTCAGAATTTTATTGTAATTACGAAAATATTCTTTTAGAATGATACCCATTCAATAGAAAAGGGGTAACACGAATATGAACGCTTTACAAAAAATTGGGAAATTTGCCGGAAATACTTTTGCCCTTTGGGTTTTAGTAGCTGCCGGATTAGCCCTTTGGATGCCAAATAATTTTACATGGCTTGGTAATTATATAACGCCATTACTCGGCATTGTCATGTTTGGGATGGGGATGACGTTAAAAGTTGAAGATTTTAAACTCATTATGAAGGAACCAAAAGGGGTATTAATTGGGATTGTGTCCCAGTTCGTTATTATGCCATCCTTAGCTTTTGCTTTAGCCAAACTATTCCAACTACAACCGGAAGTTGCCGTTGGAGTCATTTTAGTCGGTTGTTGTCCTGGAGGTACATCTTCCAACGTTATGACGTTCTTATCGAAAGGAAATACGGCCTTATCTGTTACGATTACTTCCTTTACAACATTATTAGCACCATTAGTCACACCTGCTTTAATTTATTTACTCGCTAGTGAATGGTTACCGGTATCATTCTCAGCTATGTTTATGTCGGTTGTACAAGTTGTCTTAATTCCGATTATTTTAGGGATTATTGCTCAATTCGTCTTTAAACCACTTGTGGCAAAAAGTGTAGACATTTTACCGACTGTTTCGGTTATTGCGATTGTATTAATTGTTGCTGCTGTCGTAAGTGGTAGCCGCGACAAAATTTTAGAAACGGGGCTACTTATTTTCGCAGTAGTCATTCTCCATAACGGGCTTGGTTATTTATTTGGCTATTTAATTGGCAAACTATTCAAAATGAAATACGAAGACAAAAAAGCGATTTCCATCGAAGTGGGAATGCAAAATTCCGGTTTAGGCGCCCAATTAGCTATGGCCCACTTTAATCCGGTTTCTGCCGTACCGAGTGCCATCTTTAGTTTCTGGCACAACATTTCCGGACCAATTTTAGCCACTTATTGGAGTTCAAGGGCTTCGAAAATGGCGAAGGAAGAAGAAAAAACAAATTAAATCAACACAAAGAAAGGGTGGAAATCATCTCCACCCTTTTTGTTATGACGATGATGTGGCCTTTTCACTAAAAGTTTCGGCGACGTTCTGTTGTTTTCTTTTTTTCAACCATTCTTCTACCCCACCAGTGCCAATTAAAACACCGATCACAATAAGGAAACATCCGATAATTTGAGAAACGTGAATTTCTTCCCCTAAAATAAGGACAGATGCGATTAAAGCGAAAATCGTACTTAAATTATTAAAAATGGCCGTTTCGGCAGTACCGATTCGTTTAATCATCGAATTAAATAAACTATGCCCTACTGCTGTCGCAAAAATAGCAGAAAATAAAAAGATTCCCCATAATGTCATATCGATCTCGGCAAAACGAATAAATCCTTTCGGTGTCGTCAACACACTAAACAAAATGAGAAAAGGGAGCCAAACGTTAACATATAAGCCGTTACAACGAGCGGTGGTATCGTTAACGTAATCCGACGAATGATGAAAAAACTAAAAGCTTGAACAATAATCGAAGCTAATACATAAAAATCACCTGCAACCAGATTCGTAACAGCTGACATGTCATCGACAACCGCAACCATTATCCCGATAAACCCGATCACAAATCCAATGAAACGTAACACCGTTAGTGAAGTCGACCTTGTCGCTACAGCAATAATCGCGGTAATTAACGGTGCTAAACCTAATATAAGCGAGGACTTGATGGCAGTCGTTTCGAATAATCCGGTCGCTAGTAATGAATGGTGGGCAATGACCCCTAGTAAACTCACTAATAAAAGGAACTTCCATGGCATTTCTTTATAAATCATTTTCTTTTTCATTACGAGTAAAATAAGAAACAGTGTTACTCCAGCAATGAAAATACGTGTTCCTTGCATAACCAACGGAGGGATTTCTACAAGGAGCAATTTTAAAAGGGATACATTAATCCCCCAAAGAAACATCGTTAACACCATAATTGAATAAACTTTAAGCACAGTACTCCCCCTTTTGAATAGAGGTTTCCCTCTTTTGCCAATCTAGGTTTCGGTTGCTAAACCTCCACCTACCTTTAACTTGAATTCTATTATAATACTCGCCTTTTAAATAGCAAGATAAAAAATAAATGGGATGAGGGATAATACTCCTTCGAAGCCTCTTTATCAACCCTATCCAGATTATAATATACTACGGTTATTTGAACTGAAATTTGTGGAAAAATCAGAAAAATTAGGAATAAAAAAGGCTGTTAGCAGAAAGTATGACAACTTTCTGAAACAGCTCTTTTACATTTATACTGGGCTTACTCCGTGTTTGCGCTCGGAGAACAGTAAATATTTTGACATATAAGCTTGTAATCTTGTTGTTAACGCTTCTCGTAATTGGTTCGGTTCAATGACATCATCAATAATTAATTCGGAAGCAAGACGATAGACATCGATTTCTTCTTTATATTCATCTCGTTTTTCTTGAATAAAGGCCGCTTGTTCTTCCTTCGGTAATTGGGCAATTTTGTTCGCGTATACAGCATTAACAGCTGCCTCTGGTCCCATGACAGCAATTTGAGCTGTCGTTAGGGCGATACAGCAATCCGGTTCAAATGCTGGACCTGCCATTGCATAAAGCCCTGCACCATATGCTTTCCGTACAATGACCGTCATTTTCGGTACGGTCGCCTCACTCATGGCAAAAATCATTTTAGCCCCGTGGCGAATGATGCCCGCTTTTTCAACTTGTGTACCAATCATAAAGCCTGGTACATCCGCTAAAAAGACGAGTGGAATATGGAAGGCATCACATAAATTAATAAATTTCGCTGCTTTATCGGCTGAATCGTGGAATAAAACGCCACCTTTTACGCGAGGCTGGTTCGCAATAATACCAACAACTTGCCCATCCATTCGAGCTAGACCAGTAATGATTTCCGCCGCGAATAATTTCTTTACTTCACAAAACGAACCTTCGTCAATAATGCGATCGATGACATCGTACATATTAAAAGGAACATTTTGATTTTCCGGGATAATATCTGCGATTGATTTTTCAAAATTAGCCGGACGCTTCGGTTCTGCCACTGCTGTTTTTTCCCGATAATTGTTTGGGAAGTAGCTTAAATAGTTACGAGCATAGTCGATTGCTTCTTGCTCCGTTTTCGCTAACACATCCCCACAACCGGAAATGGAACAGTGCATTTTTGCGCCGCCCATCGTTTCTAAGTCGACTTTCTCTCCGATAACCATTTCCGCCATACGAGGGGACCCTAAATACATCGATGCATTTCCTTCGACCATGACGACAATATCACAAAAGGCTGGGATGTACGCCCCACCAGCAGCTGAAGGACCGAATAATAAGCAAATTTGCGGGATTTTCCCGGATAATTTTACTTGATTATAAAAAATGCGCCCAGCTCCTCTTCTTCCAGGGAACATTTCAATTTGATCGGTAATCCGTGCCCCTGCTGAATCGACTAAATAAATAAGGGGACAGGCTAACTTTTCAGCCGTTTCTTGAATACGAATAATTTTTTCGACTGTTCGTTTTCCCCAAGAACCTGCTTTTACCGTTGAGTCATTTGCCATGACACAAACGGTACGCCCGAGGATTTTCCCAATACCTGTTACAACTCCATCGGCTGGTAAATCCCCTGCCATACAGTTCGCAAAGGCGCCGTCTTCCACTTGTAAATCATCATCAAACAATAATCTCAATCGATCTCGAACAAATAATTTTCCTTGTTCTGCATTTTTTTCATGATATTTTTGTTGACCACCTTGGTGAATTGTCTCTTTTAATTGGCCATGTCTATTTTCGATAATAATATCACTCATATCCGTTCCCCCTTATTTGTTGCTCGGTTATTTTCCAGAATATTGTGGTTGACGTTTTTCTTGGAACGCCAATAATCCTTCTAATCGATCTTCTGTATGGAGTAATCGATCATAGGCTAAAGATTCAATTTGTAATCCGGTCATTAAATCGACTTCCAGCCCTTTATTAATCGCTGTTTTTGCTTGAATGAGTGAAAGAGGAGCATTTTTCCCCATCTCTAAAGCAAGATGTATCGCTTTATCCATTAATTGTTCGTGCTCTACCACATGCTCCACTAACCCGATTTCGTAAGCTTCCTTCGCATCGATTCTTCTAGCTGTATAAATGAGTTCCTTTGCTTTTCCAATTCCGATTAAACGAGGTAAACGTTGAGTTCCCCCTGCTCCAGGAATAATGCCGAGGGATGTTTCCGTTAAGCCCATTTTCACGTGGCTTGCCGCAATGCGCAGATCACAAGCTAAAGCTAATTCCAAACCGCCACCGAAGGCAACGCCATTTAACACAGCAATGACTGGTTGGGGTAATGCTTCCACTTGGTTCACCGTACTGCCAATTGAGGACACGACTTCTTTTACTTGGTGCTCATTCATCCCTTTTCGCTCTTTTAAATCTGCACCCGCGCAAAATGCTTTCTCTCCATCCCCGGTTAATAACACGACACGAATTTGAGGGTTGTAATGAATTTCATGTAACGTCTCCTGTAATTCTGTAAGTAATTGAACGGACATCGCATTGGCCGCTTCTTTTCGATTTAACGTAATAATTCCAATGCCATGTTCAATCGTTTTGAATTGAACGAGCGTCATCTGCTTACCCCCTTTCCTTTCTAGCAATCTCCATTTGTTTTGATACTAGATTTCTTCCTATTTTTTGTTCGATGAAAAATCCGGCATTTATAATTGATTCCATTTGTACCCCTGTTTCGATGCCCATTTCTGAAAGTAAATAAAGCACATCTTCTGTCGCCACATTTCCCGTTGCTCCCTTTGCATATGGGCATCCACCAAGTCCACCGACAGAACTATCAAAGGTCGTGATCCCCATTTCAAGGGATTTCACAATGTTGGCAATGGCCGTTCCCCGCGTATCATGGAAATGCATCGCAAAGAGGCTTGGAGAGTAATGGTTGAATAAAAGAGTTAATAATTGTTCCACTTGTGTTGGGACCGCAACACCAATCGTATCCCCTAAGGAAACTTCCGTTACCCCCATTTCTAAAAGGGCCTCCACGACTCTTAACACTTTTTCCGGTGCAATCGGCCCTTCAAAAGGACAACCGATAACCGTCGATACATAACCTCGAACGGTTAAATTTGCTTTTTTCGCTTCTTCCACGACTTCCTTTAACACGGGAAATGTCGCATCGATCGTTTTATTAATATTGCTTTGATTATGACTTTCACTTGCTGACATAAAGACACTTGCCTCATCAATCCCTACTTCAAGGGCACGCATGAGCCCTTGGATATTCGGAATAAGGGCTGCGTATGTAACGTCCTTTTGACGTTTAATCGACTTTAGCACTTCCCCAGCATCTGCCAGTTGGGGAATCCATTTTGGATGGACGAAGGATGAGACTTCAATATAGTTCAATCCCGATTGACTTAACTGATCAATCCATTGAATTTTATCCTTCGTTTCAATTAAACCTTTTTCATTTTGTAACCCATCCCTAGGCCCTACTTCTTTAAGAACGACGTTTTGAGGAAGGTTCATCTGTAAACCTCCTTATTCCAGTTCTAAAATATCATCGTCGACATTAATAAAATCGCCTTCATGGGCAAGAATTTTTTTCACTTTCCCGTCTACTTCAGCTGTAATCGGAATTTCCATTTTCATCGATTCTAAAATGGCCACATCTTGCCCTGCTTTTACTTCTTCCCCTTCCGTCACGATGATTTTCCAAACCGTACCTGCCATACTTGCTTTTACTGTTGTCATAAATAATCCCTCCAAATTTTTCATATCAAGGCTTCTAAGTTTTCCTAGAAGCCTCTCCCATTTTTAATTCTTTACATTCTGTATTTGCGGTAAATAATAATCGTTTACAAAACTTGTCGTCGTCATTCCATCAATAAACGGTTGCTGGCAAACGACTTCTAACAACATTGGAATATTCGTTTCAATCCCTATCACTTTATACTGTTGCAATGCATCCGTTAGTCGCCTTACCGTGATATCTCTCGTCTCGCCCCAGACAACTAACTTCCCAATCATCGGATCATAGAAAGGTGTAACGACTGCCCCTGATTCAACCGCCATTTCATGACGAATGCCTTCCCCTTCCGGAAGTTGCAATTCCGTAATCGTTCCCGGCGATGGGAAGAACGTTTTCGGATTTTCCGCATAAATACGTACTTCAATAGCATGACCGTGTTGTTTAATAGATTCCCGCGAAAAGGATAATGGCTTGTTATTTGCAACATGAATTTGCCATTCGACTAAATCTAGTTTTGTAATTTCTTCTGTTACCGGGTGTTCCACTTGTAATCTCGTATTCATTTCTAAGAAATAGAAGTTTTCGTCTCCATCGACTAAAAACTCAATCGTTCCTGCATTTGTATAGCCGATATGTTTTGCCGCCTGTACTGCCGCGTCCAACATTTTCCCCCTCGTTGCTACAGAGATAAATGGGGATGGCGCCTCTTCAACAACCTTTTGATTGCGTCGTTGTACAGAACATTCCCGCTCAAAAAGGGGCACTACATTGCCATGGCTATCGGCGATAATTTGAACTTCCACATGGTGAGGATTTTCAATCAGTTTTTCGATATACATCGTGCCGTCTCCGAAAAATGATTCCGCCCTTTTTTTATTTCCTTCAAAGGCTTTTTCCAATTCCTCTTCCCGATCGATTCGTTGCATCCCGATGCCGCCACCACCAGCAGAAGCCTTCAACATAATCGGAAATCCAATTTTATTTGCAATCTCCTTCGCTTCTTCGATGTTTTCTAACGGCACATCGATTCCTTCGATAATTGGAACCCCTGCCTTTTGCATCGTTTTCCGCGCTTCCAATTTACTGCCCATCGAAGCAATCACTTCAGCCTTCGGACCAATAAAGCGAATGCCTTCCTCTTCACAACGTTTTGCAAATTGGGCGTTTTCTGATAACAAGCCATATCCAGGATGAATCGCATCAGCCTTCGTTTCCTTTGCCACTTCTATGATTTTTTCGATATTTAAATAGCTTAAAGCAACAGGCGGTTTCCCAATTTCAAAAGCTTCATCTGCTTCTTTCACATGAAGGGCGTTGGCATCTGCTTCTGAATAAACGGCAACTGTTTGAATGTTCATCTTTTGACACGTTCGAATAATTCTTCGTGCAATTTCACCACGATTGGCAATTAAAATTTTCGAAATCATTCGCTTCACCTCTCATTATTTAACAAGTTCAGTAAACTGCTCTCTTAGCTTATATTTTTGTATTTTTCCGGAAGCTGTCATTGGATAGCTATCGATAAAGAGAATGTATTTCGGAATTTTATGTTTGGAAATTTTATTATGACAATAATCCCGAATCTCTTCTTCCGTCGCTGTTTCACCTGGACGTAAAATAATGAAGGCAGCTGCTTCTTCACCATATTTTTCATCTGGAACCCCGACCACTTGCACGTCTAAAATTTTTGGCAATGTATAAAGAAACTCTTCAATTTCCCGCGGATAAATATTTTCTCCACCACGAATAATCATGTCCTTTAGACGACCGGTAATACGGACGTAACCATTTTCATCCATTGTGGCAATATCCCCTGTATGCAACCAATTATCGGCATCGATTGCTTCCTCCGTTGCATCCGGATTGTTATAGTATCCTTTCATTACATGGTAGCCGCGAGTACAAAGCTCGCCTTGTGTATTCGGAGGCACTTCTTCATTCGTAATCGGATCTACAATTTTCACTTCAACATTTGGCAATGCTCGACCGACCGTTTCCACTTTTAAGTCAAATGGATCATCTGCCCTCGTTTGGGTAATCACAGGTGAAGATTCCGTTTGACCGTAGCAGATTGTGACATCCTTCATGCCCATTTTTTGAATAACCGCTTTCATCACTTCGACTGGGCAATTGGAGCCTGCCATTACCCCTGTACGTAACGATGACAGGTCATAATCCGAAAAATTCGGTAAATTCAATTCACTAATGAACATCGTTGGTACACCATGCAGTGCAGTACATTTTTCCTTTTCCACCGTTTGTAAAACAACTTCTGGATTGTACTCTTGTACAGGTACCATTGTTCCACCACAACTAACAATGGCTAATGTTCCAATAACACAACCGAAACAATGGAAGAAAGGTACTGGAATACATAGACGGTCTTCATTCGTTAATTTCATACATTCGGCAATGTTCACGGCATTATTAATTAAATTCGAGTGGGTTAACATAACCCCCTTTGGAAAACCAGTTGTTCCGGAAGTGTACTGAATATTAATGACATCCTCATAATGGAGGCTTGCTTTTCGCTCTGCTAGCTGCTCATCCGAAATAAGCGATGCGGCATTTAAAATGTCTGACCAATTGTAAACACCATCGTAGGAATGATCCCCTAATACAATGACATTTTTTAATTTCGGTAACCGTTTTGATTCCAGTTCCCCTGGTTTACAATGGGCTAGTTCCGGACATAGTTCATAAATCGTATCAATGAAACGATGATCTTTTAGTTGTTCGATTAAAATGAGGGTTGTCGAATCCGATTGTTTTAGCAAATACTCCAGTTCCGTCGAACGATAATTCGTATTCACTGTCACAAGGGGTGCCCCCATTTTCCCTGTTCCAAACTGAAGGCTTACCCATTCCGGTGTATTTGTTGTCCAAACGGCGATATGTTCCCCTTTTTCAATGCCTAATGCCATTAAGCCTTTTGCCACTTGATCACAAAGGGCGTCCAACTCTTTATACGTTAATCGTAAATCCCGGTCAGCATAAACAAGTGCTTCATCATTCGGATAGAGCCGTGCTTTTTCTTCTAACAACTGACCAATCGTTTGATAAACTAAATCTGCCATTAAACTCCTCCTCATCGTTCCTTATTTCATATGCTAGCAACCTATTAATCTTGAAATGACAAGACGTTGAATTTCGGACGTTCCTTCCCCAATTTCCATTAGTTTAATATCCCGTAAATGACGTTCCACATCATATTCTTTCATATAGCCATATCCACCATGGATTTGAATCGCTTGATTACAAACTCTAAAGCCCATTTCAGAGGCAAATAATTTCGCCATTGCCGCTTCTTTGCCGAAAGGTTTTTTATTATCTTTTAACCAAGCTGCTTTGTAAACTAAATTCCGCGCTAATTCAATTTCCATCGCCATATCTGCTAATTTAAATTGGATCGCTTGGAATTTTGAAATGGATGTTCCAAATTGCTGTCTTTCCTTTGCGTATTGCAATGCCTTTTCGTAGGCAGCTTGAGCAATCCCAACGGATAATGCCGCAATGGAAATACGACCACCGTCCAACGTGCTTAAAAACTGACTAAATCCTCGTTTTTCGTCACCTAACACATTTTCCTTCGGTACCCGTACATTTTCGAGTACAATTTCACATGTGTTGGAAGCACGAACCCCCATTTTGTCATAGTTACAATTAATTTTGACACCTGGTGTTTCTGTCGGAACAATAATGGACGTAATAATTTTCTTGCCGTCTTCTCTTTCTCCCGTAACCGCTGTAACAATGACTTGTCGAGCGTATCCAGCATTCGTAATCCAACATTTTTCGCCGTTAATGACGTATTCGTCGCCTTCCAACACCGCTTTTGTTCTAGTTCCTCCTGCGTCCGATCCAGCATTTGGCTCCGTTAAACCAAAGGATCCTAACGTTTTCCCTTGCGCCATCGGTACTAGCCATTCTTGTTTTTGTTCCTCTGTTCCAAAGTAGTAAATTGGTGAAGCACCTAAACTAATGGCAGCAGCATAACTTAATCCTGTCCCACCACATGCTTTTCCGATTTCTTCAACCGCAATCGCATAGGAAATTGTATCTCCACCAGAACCGCCATATTCCTCAGGAAACGGAATACCTAATAAGCCGAGCTCTCCCATTTTTTTAAAGCTTTCTACACGGAAAGAAGATGTTTCGTCTAATTTTCGTGCGTACGGTGCAATTTCCTTTTCTGCAAATTCCCGTACCATGTCTCGTATCATTAATTGTTCTTTTGTTAATTCAAAATTCATCCTTTTCTCCCCCTAATACCGACTAGTCGGTTTCAGCATTATAAAAAAATAGACCGACTAGTTGGTTTATTTATTTGATACCCCTGTTGCCATGTTCAACTCGTTTAACTTACGTGCTTCTTGAAATCCTTGTTCCGTTGCTAACGAATGGAAGATTAAATCTTTAAAGATGTCTGTAATTTGTTCCATCGTTAACGGACCATCGGATTTATACCATTTGTACGTCCAGTTAATCATCCCGATAATGGACAATGCTGCGATGTTCGTTGGAATTTCCCTTCGAAAGTCACCGCCTTCTTGCCCCTCTTTGATAACGCTTTCAATTATTTTGCGATAACGGTCGCGTTTGTCATTAATAACCGTTTTATACACATCTTGTAAATAAGCACTTTCCTCGTAAAAAACCGTTATATACGGTTTATACAGATCAAATACTTTTACGAAAGATTGCAATATACCGCTTAACCGGGTGATTGGAGTGGCATTTAGATTATATGATTCCTGTGCCTTTTCAATGACATAGGAAATAAAGACATCATGAATTTCATAAAGTAATTCATCCTTTGATTTAAAATTGTGGTAAAACCCTCCCTTTGAAGTACCAGCTTGTTCCACAATTTGATCTACAGTAACGCCATGGTACCCCTTCTCTTGAAATAACAATAATGAACTTTCCAATATTCGTTGCTTCAATGGTTTCTTATGCATTTGAAATCTACCCTTCTTATCGTTTTACCACTCCACATTCCCCTCACAATCGCATTATTTTTCTCTAATATGTTTATATTCTCTACATTATGAAAATATGACAAAAAACTAAAAAATATTTTTTAATTTTTATAAAGGTAGAAAGATAATAGAAAACAGTTGGCGAAAAACGTTGAATGACGAAGGTTTAAGCGGATTTTTGAAGGTTTAGGCAATGAAGTGATAGATAAAATAGTAGGAATAAAACTATAAAATTCTTTGAACGATAAAAAAATGCTGGCGTCTTTAAAAGACACCAGCATGTTCATTATTTTAAGTTGTAGAAAGATTTTAATCCAAGGAATTGAGCTGTTACACCAAGTTGGTCTTCAATACGAAGAAGTTGGTTGTATTTCGCTACACGGTCTGTACGGGACGGAGCACCTGTTTTAATTTGACCTGCATTTGTTGCAACGGCAATATCTGCAATTGTAGCGTCTTCTGATTCACCAGAGCGGTGAGAAATAACTGCTGTATAACCAGCGCGTTTTGCCATTTCAATCGCATCAAATGTTTCTGTTAACGTACCGATTTGGTTTACTTTAATAAGGATAGAATTTCCTACTCCTTGTTCAATACCTTGAGCTAATTTTTTTGTATTTGTAACAAATAAATCGTCCCCAACTAGTTGAACACGGTTGCCGATACGTTCTGTTAATAATTTATGACCTTTCCAGTCATTTTCATCTAAACCATCTTCAATTGAAATGATTGGGTATTTAGAAGTTAACTCTTCATACCATTCCACCATTTCTTCAGATGTTTTCACAACACCTTCACCAGCTAAATGGTATTTCCCATCTTCTTTATTGAAAAGTTCAGAAGATGCTACGTCCATTGCTAAACGTACTTCTTCTCCTGGTTTGTAACCAGCTTTTTCAATTGCTTCTAAAATAACTGTAATTGCTTCTTCATTTGAACCTAAGTTTGGCGCAAATCCACCTTCGTCACCAACAGCTGTATTGTAACCTTTGTCTTTTAATACCGCTTTTAAGCTATGGAAAATTTCAGCACCGATTCGAAGGGCATGACGGAAACTTTCTGCACCTACAGGCATCACCATGAATTCTTGAATGTCCACATTGTTATCGGCATGGGCACCACCATTTAAAATGTTCATCATAGGTACTGGCAGTTGTTTTGCATTGACGCCGCCAAGGTATTGATATAAAGGAACATCTAAGTAGTCTGCAGCAGCGTGGGCAACCGCTAAAGATACACCAAGGATTGCGTTCGCACCTAATTTCCCTTTATTTTCAGTACCGTCAAGTTCGATTAAAGCTTTGTCGATCACAACTTGATCAAGAACAGAGTAATTACCTTCTAACTCTTCCGCGATAATTGTATTAACGTTTTCTACTGCTTTTAATACACCTTTACCAAGATAACGAGATTTGTCACCGTCGCGTAATTCAACTGCTTCATATTCTCCTGTGGAAGCACCAGATGGCACGATCGCACGACCAAAGGCACCTGATTCAGTAAATACTTCTACCTCAATTGTTGGGTTACCACGGGAATCTAAAACTTCTCGAGCATAAACTTGTGTAATAAATGGCATAATCAATTCTCCTCACTTAATCAATTTGATCTCGGCAAGAAACTTTGCCGGATAGTGTGACTGCTTACTGAATAAAGTCAAATAGTGGTTTACCTGTCATTTCTTGTGGTTGTTTGATACCTAACAATTTTAACATAGTTGGAGCTAGGTCGGCTAAAATGCCTCCATCTCTAATCACTATATTTTGTTTTGTGACAATAACCGGTACAGGATTTGTTGTATGGGCTGTCATCGGTTCTCCTTCAATCGTCACGACTTCATCGGAATTACCGTGGTCAGCCGTAATAATTGCCGCTCCACCTTTAGCTAGTATTGCGTCAACTACTTTTCCTAAACATTCATCCACTGCTTCAATTGCTTTAATCGTCGGTTCAAGCATACCGCTATGGCCGACCATATCTGGATTTGCATAGTTTAAAATAATCGCATCAAACTTATCTTCACGAATGGACTCTAATAAGGCATCTGTTACTTCATATGCACTCATTTCTGGTTTTAAATCATATGTAGCAACCTTAGGGGAGGCGATTAAAATTCTTTCCTCTCCTGGGAATTTTTCTTCCCTTCCCCCACTCATAAAAAATGTGACATGGGGATATTTTTCAGTTTCTGCAATACGAAGCTGCGTTAAACCTTCCCTTGCAATGACTTCACCGACAGTATTGACTAGATCTACATTTTCAAACGCTACATCTGCCTTTACATCGTGACTATAGTGGGTAAACGTAACGAATTTTAAATTTGTCGGATGTTTCTCAGATAATTTAAAGCCGATAAATTGATCGTTCGTAAACACTGTTGATAACTGAATTGCCCGGTCCGGTCTAAAATTGAAAAATACGACCGCATCGTTTGTATCAACTGTCGCAACCGGTTTCCCTTCTTCCGTAATGACAAAAGGAATAACAAACTCGTCTACGACATCACGGGAATAGGATGATTCCACACCGATTTTAGCCGATACGGCCGTTTGACCGATGCCATCTACTAATGCGTTATACGTTAATTGAACCCGTTCCCAACGTTTGTCTCTATCCATTGCATAATAGCGGCCATGAATAGAAGCAAATTTTCCGACACCAATTTCATTCATTTGCTTTTCTGTTTCTTCGATATAGTCAATGGCTGTAGTTGGTCCCACATCCCGGCCATCTAAGAAACCGTGAACGTACACTTCTTCTAAACCATTGGCCTTTGCTAATTTTAATAAAGCAAATAAATGCTCATAGTGACTATGAACACCACCATCAGAAAGAAGTCCCATTAAATGTAGTTTCGAATTATTCGCTTTTGCATGTTCGACCGCAGCTAAAAATTTTTCGTTTTTATAAAAGTCACCTTCACGGATTGATTTATGGATTCTCGTTAAACTTTGATATACGATTCGGCCCGCACCGATGTTTAAGTGACCTACTTCAGAATTTCCCATTTGACCATCCGGTAAACCGACAGCTTCCCCACTAGCTGTTAATGTTGAGTGGGGAAATTGGGACCAGTATCGATCAAAATTCGGTTTTTTACTTTGAGCGACCGCATTTCCGAAGGTCTCATCGCGAAATGCGAAACCGTCTAAAATAATTAATGCAACTGGTTGTTTAGGCATTGACTGCCGCCTCCAATAATTTTAAATAAGAATCTACTTTTAAGCTTGCTCCACCAACAAGGGCTCCATCGATATGTTCCTTCGATAATAATTCATCAATGTTTTCTGGTTTTACACTACCACCATATTGAATGCGAATACTTTCCGCAGCTTCTTGGCCGTATAACCCTTCAACGACTTCACGAATTTTACCGCAAACATGATTCGCATCATCTGCTGTTGCAGTTTTCCCTGTGCCAATTGCCCAAATTGGTTCATAGGCAATGACCATATGTTTTACTTCTTCAGGAGTAAAGCCTTCAAGGGCAGCGGTAACTTGTATCGAAACTTTCTCTTCTGTTTGACCAGACTCTCGCTCTTCCAATGTTTCTCCGCAACAAATAATCGGTACAATCCCGTTGATTAATGCTGCTCGAACTTTTTTATTTACCGCTTCATCCGTTTCGTTGAAATACTCACGACGTTCGGAATGCCCTAAGATGACGTAGTCTACATTAATGGATGCTAGTTGGGAAGGACTAATTTCCCCTGTAAAAGCACCTTCATTTTCAAAATGCATGTTTTGGGCACCGATTGCTAAATCCGTTTCCGTTGCTACATCAACTAACGTTGGTAAATAAAGAGCTGGAGCACAAATTACTGCATCTACTTTGTCTTCAGAAGGAACTTGTTCACGTACTGCCTCTGCGAATTCCACTGCCTCATCAAAACTTTTATACATTTTCCAGTTCCCTGCGATGATCGGTTTGCGCATGAAAATGCCTCCTTAAATTTCCGCTCTGGCGACTACTTTTAATGTACCGCCATAAGCATTTTTATTTATCGTTTAATGCTACGATTCCTGGAAGTTGTTTCCCTTCCATTAACTCAAGTGAAGCGCCGCCACCAGTTGAAATATGATCCATTTGATCGGCTACTTCGAATTTTTCTACCGCAGCTGCAGAATCGCCACCACCAATAATTGTGTAGCCTTCTGTTTCAGACATTGCTTGTGCTACTGTTTTTGTACCATTTGCAAATTTGTCCATTTCAAACACACCCATAGGACCATTCCAAATGATTAGCTTAGATTGTTTAATAATTTCTGCATAACGTTCTGCTGTTTTCGGACCAATATCCAGACCCATCCAGTCTTCTGGAATGTCTTCGATCGAAACAACTTTCGTTTGGGCATCTTTTGAAAATTCATTCGCTACAACAGTATCAATTGGCATATGAAGTTGTACACCTTTTTCTTTTGCCTTTGCGATGAATCCTTGGGCTAACTCAATTTTATCTTCTTCCAATAAGGATTTACCGATGGAATATCCTTGAGCTTTTGTAAATGTGAAAGAAAGTCCTCCACCGATAATTAAATGGTCTACTTTATCTAATAGATTTTCAATAACCCCGATTTTGTCCTTAACCTTTGCGCCACCGATAATGGCAGTAAACGGTCTTTCAGGATTCGATAAAGCCTTCCCTAATACATCTAATTCTTTTTCCATTAATAAGCCAGATACTGCAGGAATGTATTTCGCAATTCCTTCTGTTGATGCATGGGCACGGTGGGCAGCGCCAAAGGCATCATTGACATAAATGTCAGCTAATTTAGCGAAGGATTTAGATAATTCTTCATCATTTTTCTCTTCACCTTTATGGAAACGAACGTTTTCTAATAGGACGATATCGCCTTCTTTCATGTTTCCAACCGTTGTTTCTACTTCTTCCCCAATGGACTCGTCTAATTTAATAACCGGTTGTCCAATTAGTTTCGATAAATGGTGTCCAACTGCTGTTAGGCGTAACTCTTCTTTCACTTCACCCTTTGGTCTGCCTAAATGGGAAGCTAAAATAACTTTTGCTCCTGAATTTACTAATTGTTGGATCGTTGGGATTGCCGCGCGTATACGTGTATCATCTGTAATTTCGCCATTCTCCATCGGAACGTTGAAATCCACACGTACAAATACTCGTTTTCCCTTTACTTCTACATCATTCATTGTCTTCTTTAAAAACATGGAAGAAGCCTCCTTCAAATCAATCGAGAATCGATTTCCTATGGTATTTAAAACTGCTTTTTATAAGTAAGATAAACAATATATCCTTTACCTTACGACGTGAAATGTACGTCTAACCTTCGAAAAAAAAGCGATGGGTAGTTTACTCCATCGCTTTTTACCCCCCATTATTATAAATGGTAATAATTATAAAGGCTATACTTTTTATATACTACAAGGCAAATATGCCACATATTTTTAAAAAGTATGACACATTAAACCTATTCTTTATTGTTGTGTAATGTATTTAGATAAATCTAATAGTCGATTAGAATATCCAATTTCATTGTCGTACCATGCAAGTACTTTAATCATATTATTATCTAATACCATAGTAGATAATCCATCCACAGTTGAAGAATGACGGTTACCGTTGTAGTCGATTGAAACTAAAGGTAATTCGTTATAGTCAAGAATACCTTTTAGCTCACCGCTTGCTGCTTCTTTTAACGCATTATTAACATCTTCTGGTGTTACAGTTGTATTTAACTCAGCCACTAGGTCCACACAAGATACGTTAGGTGTTGGTACACGCATAGAGAAACCATCTAATTTCCCTTTTAATTGCGGTAAAACTTTCGCAACCGCTACGGCAGCACCAGTAGTTGTTGGAATCATTGATACAGCACCTGCACGGGCACGTCTTGGGTCACTATGTGGGAAGTCTAAAATACGTTGGTCATTTGTATAAGAGTGAATTGTTGTCATCAAGCCGCGTTTAATGCCGAATTTTTCATCCAATACTTTCGCAACAGGTGATAAACAGTTTGTTGTACAAGATGCATTGGAAATGACATTTTGACTTGGATCATATTCCGTATGGTTAACGCCCATTACATAAGTTGGCATGTCGCCTTTTGCAGGAGCAGATAAAATCGCTTTTTTCGCACCAGCTTGCACGTGTAATGAAACTTCTTCCATTGAACGGAATCTACCAGTAGATTCAATTACTACATCGATATCTAGCTCACCCCATGGTAAATTCGCAGGGTCTTTTTCAGAAAGAACTTTTACTCTTTTACCATCGACGATGAACGCATTATCTTCTGATTGTACTTCTCCGTTATATATACCGTGAACTGAGTCAAATTTTAAAAGATGAGCCAGTTGATGAGCATCTGATAAGTCATTTACAGCAACAACTTCAAATTCATTCGATTGAATTGCCTCACGAAAAACTAATCTACCAATACGTCCAAACCCGTTAATTGCAATTCTGATTGCCATATCAAATTCCTCCAAATAAAAAATTTATTTATAATATTTCTTAAGGCCTTTAAAAGTTTAGCCTAAATAAAACTTATTTATCCGTGATTTACTTGCTATAAGGAAAGTTCATTCGTTGAACTTTGTAACATTTCATTTGCAGCACCTTCGTCCGTAATTAACGTCGTTTGCTTTGCTGCATTTTTAAAGTAGGCTTGAATCGCTTTCGCTTTCATCGAGCCTCCTGCCACAGCGATAATTTGCGGACTATTTTTCACTTCGTTTAGCTGAATGCCAATCGTATTTATTCGGTATATTACTTCACCAAACTCATCAAAATAATAACCAAAGGCTTCGCCAATCGCATTTTTTTCCTTTAACAAATTGAGTATTTCTTCGCTGGAATGACGTCGGTTCGCCATATCTTTTGCCGTACCGATTCCATGGATGACAATATCAATATGTTCATACAAATCAAGCACTTCTTTTACAACGGGCTCTTCGCTCATCGTTGCGTAGGCTGCTTCACTTAAATTTTCTGGCAAATACAATGTGCGGAAGTCCGCACCACATTTCGAAGCAAATTGGGAAACTAGGGTATTAGCTTGTAAATTCATTTGATTCCCAAAACTACCCCGTGCAGCGACAAAGGTTAACGTGCTGAGCGTTTTTGTCGGTGACAAAAACTTCGGTAGTGATGCAATTGTGCTACCGCCCGTTATGGCAACCTTCTGCTCCTTTTTAGCAATGTTTGTTAAATAGAGAGCTGCTTCTTTTCCTAAATGTTGCTTAATACTTTCATCCGCATCAACATCTCCAGGGACGATGATAACTTTTTCTATCCCTAACAATTGGGCAAGTTTTTTCTCTTTTAAGCTTAAACCGGAAAGTTCTTGGAAAACTTCTTTTAAATTTTCTAAAGCTTCATATCCCTTTTCGGTACATATCATTCCCTTTTGGGACGTTTCAATTAAATTTTGATTCATCAGCAATGTCGTTTCATTCCGAACAGTTCGTTCTGAAACATCTAATGTATCTAATATCGTTCTCCTTCCAACAGGTCCCGATACTGCAATGATTTGAAGTATTCGATACCTTAAAGGAAAGATTGTGGAAAGCTCAGGAATAAGTTGCTGAACTAACTTATAAGGATCATGTTTTATGAAAACACACCTCCAGTTGGGTAGATTTTGTCCCACTAAATATTTTTCGTCCCACATAGGGTAAAAAAATATTCTACGTAAAGTATACAATTTTCTATAAAAATCTACAAATGATTTCAACCATTTTTTTCAAAGCACTTCATTTTAACGATGAAGTGCCTCATAAAGGGTAACATAGTCTAAATTTCCATATTGTATAATTTGATCATCTTTTTCAACGACTGGAATCATCAACATATATTTTTCATGCAATTGTTCATTTTCTTCTATATTAATAACCTCAATATCAAAATCCATATCTTCTTGGACAAGCTTTAATGTAAGCAAACCTTCTTCACATAATAAACAATTTGGTCGACTATAAAAATTGATTTTCATCTTTCTTTTCCTCCACATTCGTTCAACTGTTTATAGCATTACAAAAATGAGCTGAATAATCAAATTGTAACTTACACAAACTAATGTCGTACAATTTGTACACTAAATTCTGGGAGGAAAAAATTTATGGAAAATCAATTCATGAATGAATCTCAAGCAATGCAAGGAAATATGCCACTTTCGATGAACCATGGTGCCCATGAAGTGTTAGACGTTCATGAAGTTCTAAGTGCTTCCATTGGTGCAATGAACACATTTATCTTCTTCCGTCCTCACGTACAAGACCAAGAACTTCTAAATATTTTGGATAGACAATATGCCTTCATGTTAGACGAGTACAATATTACGGCTGAATGTTTCAAAACAGGACAAGATCCAAGTCACCCTACTCGTTCTTACAAAATGCAAATGGGTAACGATACAAAATACGGTTTAACACCTGGCCAACCGAAAAAACCGATGACTTCTGCAAACGAAATCAATGACGGTATTATTTCAGGCTTCTTATTAAACTGTCATAAAATGGGGGCAACTGGTAAAACAACGGCAGCCCTTGAATCAACAAACCCAGTAGTACGTCGTGTATTACAAGACTCTATCCAAAACTGTATCGAAATGGCATACGAATTATCTCTTTACCAAAACAAAAATGGTTACTACCAAGTACCACAACTTTCATCACAAGATATGCAAACGATGTTAAATATGTACGGGCAAGCAGATAAAGCAAAAGATATGCCAAACTAAAATAAACAAATCCATTTGATGGCATCATCAAATGGATTTGTTTTCATTTATAATACTTTTCCTAAAAAGGCTTTCGTTCGTTCATTTTGAGGACGACTAAATAATTCTTCAGGATTTCCTTGTTCCACAATATACCCACCATCCATAAACACGACCCGATCCGCCACTTCTCGGGCAAAGCCCATTTCATGGGTGACAACAACCATCGTCATTCCTTCAACGGCTAATTGTTTCATCACATCTAATACTTCCTTTACCATTTCAGGGTCAAGGGCAGATGTTGGTTCATCAAACAACATCACTTTCGGTTTCATCGCGAGGGCCCGCGCAATGGCTACCCGCTGTTGTTGCCCACCGGAAAGCTGTTCAGGATAATTGTACGCCTTTTCCTTTAAACCTACTTTATCTAATAGTTCCAAGGCAAGGTTTTCCCCATCCTTTTTGTCCATTTTACGTATGAGCATTGGCGCCATCGTAATATTTTCAATCACTGTCATATGGGGAAATAAATTAAACTGTTGAAATACCATTCCGACTTCCGTTCGTATTTCGTTTATGTTCGTTTTCGGATCATTGACCATAACCCCATTAATATAAATCGCGCCATCGGTAATTTCCTCTAATAAATTGATACATCTTAAAAACGTACTTTTACCAGAACCCGATGGACCGATTACACAAACTACTTCCTTTTCATAGACTTCATAGTTAATTCCCTTTAATACTTCTAATTTTCCGTAAGCTTTGTGTAAATTTTCTACTTTTATCATGATGCAATCCGCTCCTCTCGTTTTTTCCGCGGATTGTAATGGATACTAAACCGTCTCTCAACATATGCAATTAGTTTCGCTACAGCATACGTTAAAATTAAATACATAATTGCTGCCACTAAGTAAGGTTCCCAGAAACGTTGGTAAGCGCCTGCTACCACTTTCGCTGCATATAAAATATCATTCGCAGCAATAACCGTTACAAGGGAAGAATCCTTTAATAATGCAATAAATTCATTACCTAATGGTGGAATCATTCGACGAAAGGCTTGAGGTAATATAATTTTCCGCATCGCTTGGCGTTCCGTTAATCCAAGGGAGCGGGCAGCTTCCATTTGACCTTTATCAATCGATTCAATCCCGGCACGGATAATTTCTGCATTATAAGCGGCACTATTTAAAATGAGGGCTGTTATACCGGAAACCAAAAAACCAAAGGATTGACCGAAAACCGCGGGTATAAATGCTAAATGAATGATTAATATTTGAACTAACATTGGCGTTCCACGGAAAAGATCTACATAAATTTTACAAGGCCAATAAACCCATCTTTTTTTAGACGTTTTACCTAACCCTAGTAATAACCCTAGTACGATACCTCCTAAATAACCGCATATCGTTAAAATAATCGTCACCCATAAACCATTTATAAAAAACTCACGGTAGTCCCAGACAATATCCCACCGCATATCTAAGAAGTTCATCTGAAACACCTCCAACTAATTAATCCAGCTCTTGACCTGTAATTTCAGCCAATTTACCATTCTCTTTAATTTTTTGAAGGCCTTCATTTAATTGTTCAAGCACTTCTGTATTTCCCTTTTTCACCATTAACCCGTAATATTCTTTTTCAAAACTATCATCCTCGATCGCTTTTAATTTCGAATCTGGGTTGTTTTTAATATATTCAAGAATGACGGCGTTATCTCCAATAGCCGCATCTACAGTACCATTAATCACTTCTTGAATCGCAATTGGCGTTGTTTCGTAAGGTAAAATATTCGTGCTTGTTTTCCCTTGTAGATCTTGGGCTGCGTAATGACCAGTCGTATTAATTTGTACACCGATTTTTTTATCTTTTAAATCATCAAGTTTAGTAATATCCGAATCTTCTTTTGTGACGATTAATTGGGTAGCCTCATAATACGGTTCTGTGAAATCATAAGTTTCTTTCCGCTCATCCGTTATTGTAATCGCAGAAATACCTAAATCAATTTCTCCATTTGTTATTTGTTGGAATAACGGCTCCCATCCAACGTTATTAATTTCAAACTCTACTCCAATTTCTTCCCCTATTGCTTTCACAATATCAATATCAATACCGACAATATTCCCACTATTGTCAAAGGATTCGAAAGGAGCATAGGCAGCATCTGTACCTACTACTAGTTTCGTTGTTTCCCCTTCAGTACTTGTTGAGTCGGATGATCCGGAAGCTCCATTCTCTTCTGCACCACATGCAGCTAAAATAAGTGAAGCGGCAGCAAAAGGCATCAATAGCTTAAATAAATTTTTCTTTAACATCGTATTCCTCCTTCAAAATAAGTGATTCATATTATTCTATAATCAGAAAATTGAAAATAAAATAAGTTTAGATATCCCCAATTATATAAAGTTCAAAATTTTAATACAACATTTAATTTTCTAAATACTTAAAATAAATTGTAGATTATCGGTTATTTTTTACTAGAAACTATTATAGAAAAGTCGAATATTTATGACTTAAGAGGGGTTTTGTTTAGATTTCTTATTAATGTTCAAATACAAAAAAAGACCCGAGAGTTCTAATTGAACTTTCGGATCTTGTTTCTTTATTCAAACCTCAAACTAAAATTATTCCATTATCGACGCTCATAAATTTATATATGAAAAAATTGGTAATGATAGTTTAAAGAGAATGAATTAGGGATAAAATGAATTGGTACAGTAATTACATTTTATCCCTTATGTTTCATTCCCTCTGAATTTTAATAGGCTGCTAAAACTAGTAAAATTCAGGAAGGTATTACGTATTATATTATATAGTTAAAACAGTAAAATGGCGCCCTCGGAGGGAATCGAACCCCCAGCGGAAGAACCGGAATCTTCTGTGTTATCCATTACACCACGAGGACGTTTAATATGTCACTTGTATCGACTAAAACGATTTTCAGTATAAAATTGAACTTCTAGTAAAAAGCATAGTGTCGATTTATGACCTTTCTATTATACAAATGTATATAAGACAATTCAACTATAAAATTGAAGTTAGGGATAATTTTTTTAAAGAAATACTGAATGATTTCATACACAAAATTGGTTTGAATGCCTTTTCCATTCCCATCTTATAGCTCTACTATCCCCATAGAATAATAGTAATTTTCATTTTAAATTTATTTTATTCACAATTAGTGGTTTATATTTGACCTTCCTTGACTATTCTGTGTATGATATGAGTACAGCTGAAGTGAAAGCTTCAGCACGTAGTAAACGACTAAATCTTTTTAAGGAGGATTTACAATGAATTTAATTCCTACAGTTATCGAACAAACAAATCGCGGTGAACGTGCCTATGACATTTATTCAAGACTTTTAAAAGACCGCATCATTTTACTTGGTAGCGCTATTGATGATAATGTAGCAAACTCCATTGTTGCCCAATTATTATTTTTAGCAGCAGAAGATCCAGATAAAGATATTTCCCTATATATTAACTCACCTGGTGGCTCCATTACAGCTGGTATGGCTATTTACGATACAATGCAATATATTAAGCCTCAAGTTTCTACAATTTGTATCGGCATGGCAGCTTCAATGGGTGCATTCTTACTTACTGCTGGTGAACCAGGTAAACGTTTCGCATTACCAAATGCTGAAGTGATGATTCACCAACCACTTGGTGGAGCTCAAGGGCAAGCAACTGAAATCGAAATTGCTGCAAAACGTATTCTTTTCTTACGTGATAAATTAAACAAAATTTTATCTGAACGTTCTGGTCAACCGTTAGAAAAAATCGCTCAAGATACAGATCGCGATAACTTCATGACAGCAGAACAAGCGAAAGAATATGGTTTAATTGACAATATCATTACTCGTATCGAAGATTCTAAAAAATAATAATCGAAACAAAATGGTGATAAGGAATTTCCTTATCACCATTTTTTTATAAAAAAGGGACGTCTCATTTAAGTATGAGACACCCCCTTAAAGTTGCGAGCGTTTACAAGTTTTCTCATTGTTATTCTTCTCTTTGAATTAAGGATGATAATCCGTCGATAGCCTCTTGTTCATCTTTACCGTCTGCGATAAGTGTAACAGTTGTTCCTCTTGCAATTGCTAAGCTCATAATCCCCATAATGGATTTAGCATTCACTTTTTTCTCGTCTTTTTGTAAATACACTTCTGATTTAAAACGATTTGCTTCTTGTACAAATAAAGCAGCTTGTCTTGCCTGTAAACCAGATTTCAATTTCACTTCTACATTGGTTTCAACCATTTATCGATACTCCCTTTCACACCGTACATAATATAATTTTATCTTATCTAAATTGTATAAAAAGAACAATGTTAGATTACTACAATTTTTTGAACAATCACTATTTTATCGTTTCGCCGCGTCTTAAAGCATCCGCTATTTCGTCAATTTTACGTAAACGATGATTTACCCCCGATTTACTTACAGTTCCAGTGGAAACCATCTCGCCAAGTTCTTTTAAAGTCACATCTTGATACTCAACACGAAGCCGTGCAATTTCTCGTAACTTTTCAGGAAGTTGATCAAGTCCGACCGTATTTTCAATAAATCGGATGTTTTCCACTTGACGAATAGCCGCACCGATTGTTTTGTTTAAGTTCGCCGTTTCACAATTGACGATACGGTTTACACTGTTTCGCATATCCCGTAATATCCGTACATCTTCAAACTTTAGCATCGCCTGTGTGGCGCCAACAATTCCTAAAAAATCAGAAATTTTTTCAGCTTCTTTTAAATAGGTGACAAATCCCTTTTTCCGTTCGATTGTTTTTGCATTTAAATTAAATTGATTCATTAAATCGGCTAATGCTTCCCCATGCTCTTTATATAAAGAATAAATCTCTAGATGATAAGCAGAAGTTTCGGGGTTATTTACAGAGCCACCTGCTAAAAACGCTCCACGCAAATAGGCTCGTTTTTGATTTTTATTTGATAACAACGAACTAGAAATGGAATGATTTAATTGAAAATCCCCAGATAAAATATCTAAATCTGTTAATAGTTCACGAGCACCATCCCGAACCCGGCAAATGTAAACATTATTTTTCTTTAAGCGCATTTTTTTTCGCACTAAAAGTTCCACATTGTATGGATATAATTTTTTAACAATCGTGTACAGTCTTCTTGCAATTGCTGCATTTTCTGTTTGCACGTCTAAACTCAGCTGTCTATTTGTAAAGGATAATGATCCGTTCATTCGTATAAGTGCAGAGACTTCCGCTTTTAAGCAATGCTCATCCGTCTCTACTTGCGTTAACTCTTTTTTTGTTTCGGAAGCAAATGACATCTTTCTCCCCCCTTTTACCTATGTATGAAAACAATCATATCATATATTCCATTCTAGAGTTCGTTTTGCTTACTTACATTCTCTTCAATGTGTAATCATACAACCATTTCGCAATTTTATTGGATTCATGGCGGACAACCCCAGATTGGATTGTTGCGATTTCCTTTTTAATAACTTCCAATCCCATGCTCTTTAATTTTTCTATATCAATCAGAACTGGTTCTGCATTTTCTTCTCGATAATTTTCTTTTATCGGTAAGGGGAGTTCAATCTCATTTACTAAAATGGCATCTAAACAAGGCTTTCCTACATGATCATAAATCGCTTGAACATGATCTGTGGCACGATAACGAATCGTTTCACCCTTTTGTGTCATTAAGTTGCAAATATAAATCCGTTTTCCCTTTGCCTTTACTAAAGTATCTCCAATTTCTTTGACTAATAAATTGGGAATAATACTTGTATATAAACTTCCAGGTCCTACAAGAATAAAATCGGCCTTCTCAATCGCCCGAATCGCTTCCGGGAGCGCTTTTACATCTTCAGGCACTAAATAGACCCGTTTAATTGGAAGATGGGAAGATGGAATTTTAGACTCCCCTTCAATAATAGATCCGTCAACAAGTTCTGCGTTCAATGTAATTTTTTTATTTGCTGCTGGTATTACTTTCCCGTGCACCTTTAAGACCTTACTCATTTCAGCAATCGCATGACTAAAGTCTCCTGTTATATCCGTTAGTGCTGTTAGCATTAAATTTCCTAATGAATGACCACCTAATTCAACGGATTGCGAAAAACGATACTGGAACATTTGCTCAACTAACGGTTCCGTATCAGAAAGGGCAGCAATCACGTTGCGAATATCACCAGGTGGCGGAATATCGTAGTCATCACGGAGTCGACCTGAAGAGCCTCCATCATCGGCAACCGTTACGATTGCAGTAATGTCAAAGGGATATTTTTTCAATCCGCGCAACATTGTTGAAAGGCCCGTTCCACCTCCGATGACTACAATATTCGTTCTCTTTTTTTTCATTACTTCAATCCTTTCTGCGATTGATGTCACGGTGGGTAATGGCAGTTTTGTAATGATCGCTAAATAGTTTCCCGAAATATTCAGCTAATGTTACAGAACGATGTTGACCACCTGTACATCCAAAAGCAATCACTAATTGTGCTTTCCCTTCATGGATATATTGCGGAATCATAAACTCAAACAAATCTTTTAATTTCGTTATTAACATTTGTGTTTCTTCAGAAGCTAATACATAGGATGATACTTCCTCTTGTAAACCTGTCTTTGGACGTAATTCCTCCACATAATACGGATTCGTTAAAAAACGGACATCGAATACTAAATCTGCGTCAATCGGAATTCCATTTTTATATCCAAAGGACATGACATTAATAAAGAACTTTGGCCTGTTCGTATTGGAAAACTCATTGCCAATTCGTTCTCGTAATTCTCTCGGTTTCATATGGGAAGTATTATAGACAAACTTTGCTCGACCTTTTAGTTCAGCAAGCATTGCTCTTTCCTTTTCAATTCCTTCGAGGGGTAATCCTTGAGGAGCTAAAGGGTGAGATCTTCTTGTTTCTTTATAACGTCGAACGAGGGTTTCATTATCAGCATCCAAAAACAATACCCGTGTTTTAACATATGCTTCCTTTTCCAATAAATCTAGGGCATCGATTAATGATTCGAAAAATTCTCCTCCACGCATATCCATTACAGCGGCAATACGTGTAATGTTTCGTTCGGATTCTTTCATTAATGCTAAAAAAGTCGTTAATAGAGCAGGGGGTAAATTATCAATGCAATAATAACCTAAATCTTCAAAGCTTTGGACTGCGACTGTCTTACCAGCTCCGGACATCCCTGTAATAATGACTATCTCATGTGTATAGATATGACTATTACCCATGTGATCATCTCCTCTACTTAAGTTCATTCGACGTTTGCAACCGCTCATCTAGTAACTCAAAATCCTCTGTATATATAAATGTACCATATTGAATCCCTTCATTTAATGCGGCAAACAATAAATTTTTCCGATCGCCTTCAGCCATTGGAAGATTGGATAGATGATCAACCGGGTGCCATTCTAGAACCCCTTCCCTTGTCTGTTCAAAGGGTTGTCCTTCGATACCATGGGCGACAAATGTATAAAGCATCCATTCGTCTTTAACGGTTTCCCCATCTTTAATAACCATCGTATAGACTCCCTTAAGATGTAAATTTTTTGGGGTAACATTTGTTTCCTCTTTAAATTCTCTTAAAGCTGCCTCATAAATGGATTCACCTAATTCCATCTTTCCACCTGGCGCAACATACCAACCTCTTCTAGGCTTTTGGAGAAGTAATACTTCCCCATCTTGAATTGCTAATAAATTTGCAATACGCTGCATTACACCCACCTCAAATCATTTGATACTCCCTTTGTTTTCTATTATACCTTCTATTGGGACTACCTTACAAAATAATACGTTTATAAAATAGATTTCATGCTATTTTCAAATAACAAAAAAAGTTGCTTCCATAACGGAAGCAACTAAAATACTAAAAAAAGGGGGTCAAAGTTTATACCCCCGATTATACATATTCTTTATTGCAAGGAAGTTACAGGAAAATTAAAAGCACATTACTTTTGCCCAATTTTTTCCTTTAGTTCTTCAACATAATGTTGTGCTGATTGAGCTGCGATACTGCCGTCACCAGTTGCTGTTACAATTTGGCGTAGCATTTTATCACGAACATCACCAGCAGCAAAAATTCCTTTTACAGAAGTTTCCATTTTGTCATCTGTTACGATATATCCTTGTTCATTTAATATGCCCAAGTTTTTAAATGGAGCTGTTAGTGGCACCATTCCGATATAAACGAAAACGCCATCTGTTTGGAATTCTTGTTCACTACCATCTACTGTTGAAACTAATGTTACACTTCCTACTTTACCGTCTTTTTCATGAATTTCTTTTAATGTGTGATTCCAAATGAAGTCTACTTTTTCATTTGCAAAGGCACGATCTTGTAAAATCTTTTGAGCACGTAATTTATCACGTCGGTGAACAATCGTTACTTTATCAGCAAAACGAGTTAAATAAACTCCTTCTTCGACTGCTGAATCCCCACCGCCTACAACGATTAAATTCTTTTGTTTAAAGAATGCACCATCACAAACGGCACAGTAACTTACACCGCGGCCACCAAGTTCTTTTTCACCCGGTATACCCATTTTTTTGTACTCGGCACCAGTAGTAATAATGATAGAACGTGTTTTATATTCTTTTGAACCTGCTTTAATTACTTTATATTCTTCACCATCAATAATTTCAGCAACATCACCATAAGCGTATTCTGCGCCGAATTTTTTTGCGTGTTCGAACATTTTTGTAGAAAGTTCAGGTCCTAAAATGGTTTCGAATCCTGGATAGTTTTCAACTTCTTCCGTATTGGCCATTTGCCCACCGGGAATTCCGCGCTCAATCATTAAAGTTGATAAATTTGCACGGGAAGCATAAACCGCTGCTGTCATCCCTGCAGGACCTGCTCCGATAATAATTACGTCATATATTTTTTCTTCAGCCATTAAAAAAGCCTCCTTATAAAGAAGCGACAAATTTCCTTCGCTTTCATTCATTGTATTACTAAAATTTTTTACACACACCGTTATAAAAAATTGTTCTTTACATCTTTCATCCTAGGACATTCCACAACTAACTTCAAATATATTGCCTAGTTAGTCGAAAGGTAAATAGTGAATTAATTCCTCCACATACTTCGTTAACGTTGATACGGAAATATTATATTTTTCAGCATAATGCTTTTTCGTCACTTTTTTACTATTAATAGTTGAAAAGAACATATACTCAACAGCTGCTGCTAAAGCTTTTACATTTTTAAATGGATAATCATTTTTCAATGCCCGTTCACTTAATACAAACCACATTTGGAATAAATATTGTACTTCTAACGTAATCGGGTTCAAGCTTTTATATAATTCCTCCGCAACTTCCATAGAACGAACAAAATATTTTTCCGTATCGTTATCGTTTGTAAATTGATGTTGAAGAGCATAGGCTAAACATAATTTTTCAATACCACTATACTTTGATAGATCGATTAATTTAGGATGTGCGATTATTTCTTGCTTATAAGCTGATTTACTAAGTAAGAAAAATCCAAACATACGATGGGTGCTATATTTACTACTAATTTTTTCAATAATAAATTCCCGATTGTTTTCTAATGATTCGTCATGTTCTTCCGATGCATTTAACCATGGTTCATAGCCATCCTTTGTCGGATCCATTTCCACCAACAACTTCCAAGCTGCTTTTCCTTCTTCTATATGACCAGAAAAATAAGCCGATTGTGCCAACCAAAAGTAAAAGCCTGCATCTCCCGGGAATCCTTTTCTTTTCATGCTTTGTAGCCATTTATAAGCCACTTCATATTCGCCGATTAAAGCTAAAGTAGCTCCTAGCTTATAGCGATTTTCCCAATCATAGGGATTTATTTTCTTCAACATTTCGACTAAAGCGGATAACTCGGATTCATTTTTCTCATAATATGCTATGACAGCCAAATTACATAGGGCATGTAAGTTTCCTAAACTTTCTCGTAAAACATTGTTTAATAGTGCCCTTGCCTGTTCCGTTTCTCCAACATAGAAATAAGCTAAAGATAAATTGTTATAAGCTGGCCATAAGTCTGGGAAGGTTTCGATTAATTGTTCCAACACTTCAATCGCTTCATCAAATTGACCGTTTTCCATTAAACGACGAGCTTTTTCTTGGGCAATTAATTTCTCAGAATCTTCTTCATCAATATGTTCCATTTCCTCTTCTTCATATTGAAGAAATTCCAATATTTCTTCCGCCTCTACGACATACATTCCATCAGGTTCCATTTGCAAATACATTTCCGCAAATTTTTGGGCATCGCGTACCATCCCGATACAACCTGAAATTTCCGCTAAGAAAAATACGTGTTCAGGCTCACTAGGATCCAAACTATATGCTGTATGTATTAGTTCATATGCCTTTTCGAAGTTTTGGGCATCCATTTCTAAAATCCCAAATTGCATTAAAACATGGGCATCATCTGGACTTAGCTCTGCCGCTCGTTTCATATATTTATACGCTTTATCCATTTGATCTTTATCCATAGCTTTCAGCGCTTTATTAAAATAGTAATCTCCATTTGGAATAAAGGATACAACATTATTTAATTTCTCTTTTTGACGTTGTTTTTCCAAAGTAAATCCTCCGAACTTCATACATTACGCCTTGGCGTAACGACCATATACGTTACGAGTAAAAAAGAACTGTAACATAGCAAAAGGAACGTAATAGTACGTTCCTAGGCAAATTAATTTTCATTATACCACAATTACAAATAACGTCATTAAATTCGAATTAATCAGTTTGTTTTTTCAACGATTATTTTTTAGTACTCGCTCTTTTTTCCTCATGACGAGTTTTTAATACTTTTAAAACGTCATACACATTAATTTTTTGTTCTTGTAACAATACGAATAAGTGGTAAAGTAAATCGGCGGCTTCCCATTTCACTTCTTCCGCATCACGATTTTTCGCACCGATTACAACTTCCGTCGCCTCTTCCCCTACTTTTTTACATATTTTATCGATTCCCTTTTCAAATAAATAGGTCGTATAAGCTCCTTCAGGCATTTCGATTTCACGTTGACGGATAACTTCTGCTAAATATGGAATAATGTCAACGGAACCAACTTGATCCTTTTGTACAATTGTTTCAGTAAAGCATGAAGTTGTTCCATTATGACATGCTGGACCAGCAGGCAATACTTCTACTACTAACGCATCCTTGTCACAATCAGTTTTAATGGATACTACTTTTTGTGTATTGCCACTTGTTTCTCCTTTATGCCAAAGTTCTTGTCTTGAACGGGAGTAAAACCAAGTTTCACCTGTTTCGATCGTTTTTTGTAGAGATTCTTCATTCATATATGCAACAGTTAATACTTCTTTAGATTGTGCATCTTGCACAACTGCAGTGATTAACCCTTTGTCATCAAACTTTAATCCTTTTATCATCTGACACAAACTCCTTTTTCGCGCAAGTAAGTTTTCACTTCTGCTACGCTCGTTTCTTTATAGTGGAAAATGGATGCTGCAAGGGCTGCATCGGCATCTACATCTTTTAATACATCAACAAAGTGTTGGGCGTTACCAGCACCACCACTAGCTATTACTGGAACGGTAACAGCATCCCTTACTGCTTTTGTTAACTGTAAATCGAAACCCGTTTTTTCCCCATCTTGATTCATACTCGTTAATAAAATTTCACCTGCGCCTAAACGTACAGCTTCTTTTGCCCATTCGACCACTTGCCATTCCGTTTTGTTACGTCCACCGTGGGTATAAACCATCCATGTCCCATCTTCTTCTGAAAATCTTGCATCAATGGCAACAACAATACACTGGGCTCCAAAGAAATCAGATCCTTCTTTTATTAACTCAGGTCGCTCTAATGCTGACGTATTGACGGAAACTTTATCTGCCCCTGCCCGTAAAATTCGTTTCATATCTTCTAAACTGCGAATTCCTCCCCCTACTGTAAAAGGGATGGCAAGGGTAGAGGCGGTCTTTCTTACGACATCTACCATCGTTTCTCGACCTTCATGGGAAGCGGAAATATCTAAAAATACTAATTCGTCTGCCCCTTGTTCATCATAAAATTTTGCCAGCTCAACCGGGTCTCCGGCATCGCGCAGTTCTACGAATTGAACTCCTTTTACTACCCGTCCTTCCTTCACATCAAGGCAAGGAATGATTCGTTTTGTTAGCATGTTGACACCCCCACCCCTTGTAACCATTGGCGAAGTAAAAATACACCGAAGTCCCCAGATTTCTCAGGGTGGAATTGCATGCCGCATACATTTCCTGCTTGCACAACTCCTGGCACTTTCACATCAAAATAGTCTGCAGTTGCAACTAATTGTTGCGGCTCCGTATTCGTTCCATAAAATGAATGAACAAAATATACGAAACGATTTTCCGGTAATCCTTTCCCCTCTAACCATTTCGGGATAGATTGGAAGTCCAACGTATTCCATCCCATGTGAGGGACACGATATTGCTCACCATTAGCTGTTTCACCAGAGAAGCGGACGATTTTTCCTTTAAAAAATCCAAACCCTTTCGTAGGTGTCACTTCATCACTTTCTTCAAAAAGTAATTGCATACCTAAGCAAATTCCTAATAGCGGTTTTTTCGCCTTTACTTGTTCCTGAATAAATCGATCTAGCCCCGTTTCTGCCAGCCGTTTCATCGCATCTGGAAATGCTCCAACCCCCGGCAAAATGAGTCCGTCGGTTTTAGCCAATTGTTGAACATCGGATGATACAACAACATCACAATCTAGTCTTTTTAATGCTTGTTCAACGCTAAATAAATTGCCCATTCCATAATCAATAACGCCTATTTTCATGTCAACAACCCTTTCGTTGACGGTACTCCTTTTACGCGGGGATCAATTTGTACCGCATCATCAATCGCTCTTGCCAACGCTTTAAATATTGCTTCTATAATATGGTGGGTATTATGACCATAAGGGACAATGACATGGACATTCATGCGGGCTTCCAATGCGAACTTCCATAAAAATTCATGGACAAGCTCTGTGTCAAAGGTACCTACCTTTTGTTTTAATTCCGGTTCAACGCGAAATTCTAAATGAGGTCTATTGGAGCAATCAATGACGACTTGTGCTAATGCGTCATCCATTGGAACAAAAGCATTCCCATATCGTTTGATTCCTTTTTTATCGCCGAGGGCTTCACGTATTACTTGTCCTAAAACGATTCCAATATCTTCTGTCGTATGGTGATCATCGATATGCGTATCTCCATCGGCAACGATCTTCCCGTCAAACAAACCGTGTTTTAGGAATAAATCCAACATATGATCCATAAAAGGAACACCTGTATTAACCTCTGCTTTTCCTTCTCCATCTAAATTGATTTCAACATAAATTTTCGTCTCATTCGTATTCCGTTCTTTTTTTGCAAATCTTCCATCTGTCATTTTATTAATCTCCTTTAGTCCATCCACGGGATTCTACGGCACGGGCATGACCTTCTAACCCTTCCATTCGAGCAAGTCGGGCAATTTTCGGTCCATTTTGTTCCCACGTTTTTTCAGTGTAATAAACAACATTTGTTCTTTTAATAAAATCATCGACATTTAATCCGCTGGCAAAACGGGCTGTACTATTTGTCGGTAAAACATGGTTCGTACCAGCAAAATAATCCCCTACTGGCTCTGAACTGTATCTACCAATAAATATCGCTCCAGCATGGCGGATTTTTAGCGAGTCTTCTTCCGCATGTTGTGTCACAATTTCTAAATGTTCTGGTGCAAGGGAATTCACTGCATCAATTGCTTGCTCCATCGTGTCAGCTATATAAATTTGACCAAAGTTTTCAATCGATTTTCTTGCTATCTCTTCTTTCGGTAAACTTCTTAATTGTTTCTCAACTTCTTCTGCCACAGCTAGAGCTAACCGTTCACTTGTCGTAATTAATACGGCGCACGCTAATGCATCGTGTTCTGCTTGTGATAAGAGATCTGCTGCAATTTCATCTGCGAAGGCTGTGTCATCAGCCAATACAGCAATTTCACTCGGACCGGCTATCATATCAATCGCCACTTCTCCAAACACTTCCCGTTTAGCTAAAGCAACGTAAATATTTCCTGGACCTGTAATTTTATCGACTGGTGCTATACTTTCCGTACCATAGGCTAATGCCGCAATGGCTTGCGCTCCACCAACTTTATAAATTTCGGTAATGCCTAATATAGAAGCTGCCACAAGAACCGCTTCAGGTAGCTTCCCATCTTTTCCGGCAGGGGAAGTAATCACAATCCGCTCCACCCCCGCCACTTGGGCTGGAATAACATTCATGAGTACCGATGACGGGTATGCTGCCAATCCACCTGGAACGTATAATCCAACTGCATCCAATGGGACGATACGTTGGGCTAACCAAGAACCATTTTCTAAAGGAAGCTTGTAACCTTCCCTTTTTTGCGCTTCATGGTAATAACGGATATTCGCTGCAGCCTCTTCTAAATCTGATTTTAATTGTGGGTCAAAGTTTAAAACGGCTTCTTCGATTTCTTGTTTCGATACACGAAAATCTTCTATTTGGATTCCGTCCCACATTTCACTATATTTGCGAAGGGCTGCATCTCCTAAATTCCGCACGTCTTGCAATACTTGGCGAACGGTTAATAGCTGTTGTTCGTTGCCACCCTCCAATTGTCGTTTTAAAGATATTGCGTTCGATAATTTTGTTATTTTCACAAAAAGCCCTTCTCTCTAATTGACCAATTTTTTTAACCGTGTCACTAATTGTTGAATACGTCCACTTTTCATTCGATAACTAACAGGATTTGCAATTAATCTCGAAGACACATCCGCTATATGTTCATATTCAACAAGACCATTTTCCAGTAACGTTCTTCCAGTCGATACAATATCGACAATGCGATCGGCCAACCCAATCATTGGAGCCAATTCGATGGAACCGTTCAATTCTATAATTTCCACTTGTTCGCCAATTTCTTTATAGTAGTTCATCGCAATATTCGGATACTTTGTCGCAATGCGAGGTGCAATTTCGTTCATCGTTGTATTTGGTAATCCGGCAGAGGCGATATAACATTGACTAATCTTCAAATCTAACAATTCATGTACATTACGTCTTAGTTCAAGTAATACATCTTTTCCTGCAATTCCAATATCAGCTACGCCATGTTCCACATATACAGGTACGTCCATTGGCTTTGCTAATATAAAACGGATTTTTTCTTCGGGAATTTCAATCATAAGCTTGCGGGACATTTCCACTTCTTCCGGTAAGTTAAAACCTGCTTCAATAAGCATTTGATAAGCTTCTTCAAAAATTCGTCCCTTTGGCATCGCAATTGTTAAATGAGTCATAATACTTAATCCTCCTGGCTGACATAGACAACCTTTTCAAATTGTTTCGTAAAGGCTTCTTCATCGATTAGCCCTTTTTTCGATTGAACTGTAACGAGTTTTCCTTCTTGTCGTAAGCTGTTTGCTAATTCCAATGCTTTTGTAAATTGACATTCCTCAAAGATGATCGCTACTTGTTGTTCCAAAGTTGGTTTTGTCGGTAAAACTTCTAAAAGTCGATCCACTCGAATTCCAAAGCCGGTTGCCCCAACTTCACTTCCAAAATGATGAAGTAAACCGTCGTACCTTCCACCATTTCCAAGGGCAAAACCACTACCTTCTGCGAACACTTCAAACAACATACCTGTGTAATAATTCATATGACTTGATAATGTGAAATCTAAAGCAACATAAGGTGATAAATCGGCATTCGAAACTAATTCCATTAATTGTTGCACATATGCCAACGCATCATTTTTGCGTACGTATTTTTCAATATGTTCAATGGAAACAATATTTGTCGCTTCACTTATAAACTGTAGTAGCGCATCGGACTTTGTTTTTGGTAAATGAAATTGTTCAACCGCTTCTTCAAACCCTACATAATTTCGTTCCACTAATAATGTGCGAAGTTTTTCTGCTTGCTCATCGCTTTCTGTATAATCCTTTAAAATACAATTTAATACGCCGGCGTGGCCGATTGTAATTTTAAAGGAATGGATACCAAAGGACTGGATTAAATGAATCGCTGTAATAATCGTTTCAGCATCTGCATAAACGGAAGAATCACCGATAATTTCAATGCCCATTTGTCCAAACTCAGCTGGACGGCCCCCCTCTGTTTGTTGAGCACGAAAAACATTGGCAAAATAGGCTAAACGCAATGGGATTTTTTCTTTCAAAAGTTTTGATGTTGCTACACGGGCAATCGGCGTTGTCATATCTGGACGAAGAACAAGGGTATTGCCTTGACTATCCACTAACTTAAATAATGAAGCATCATAAATTGCGGATGCTTTTCCTACAGTATCGAAGTATTCTAAACTTGGTGTTTCAATGAAATCAAATCCACGGGCACGTAGGAATTTCCGACCTGTTTGACGAACTTCTTCTATTTTTTCGTATGTAACGGGGAATGTATCCCGCATTCCTAATGGTTTCTCGAACATTTTTATCGCTGACATCTTTGACACTTCCCATCATTTCTACTTTAACACACTAGAGAATTAGAGAGTTAGTATATGAAAGTATTTTATCTAATTTTCAATAAATAGTCAACATCATTGCTCTTTAAATAGATTGATAATTATAAATAGTAATAATTTTATTATACTCCTTTTCTTAAAGCATCAAGCATTGCTATAGGAAAAGAAAAAGCATCCAAAGTATTTTTGAAAATACTTTGGATGCTTTTTTAACTTTCTTACCTTTTTCTTTCTGCCATTTGTTCAGCAGTATAAATAATACGCATTGGGTTTCCACCAACCATACTCCCCGGCGGAACATCTTTATGAACGAGTGTAGCTGCGGAGACAATGGCTCCATCTCCAATTTCAACACCAGGTAAAATTGTAGTATTGGCACCAATCATCACTTCGTTTCCGATTTTCACATCGCCTAGTCGGTATTCTTCAATTAAATATTCGTGGGCTAAAATGGTCGTATTATACCCAATGATTGTATTCCTTCCAATTGATATTCTTTCAGGAAACATCGAATCAGGCATTACCATTAAAGCAAGAGATGTTTTTTCACCTATTTTCATATGTAAAAACGTACGATATATCCAATTTTTCATCCCCATAAACGGAGTAATACGACCAATTTGAATAAAGATAAAACATTTCATTACTTTCCAAAAGGATACCGTTTTATATACTTTCCATAATGAGTTTGCACCTTGAACAGGATATCGTTCCGTTCTTCTCATACAATTAGGACTCCTTCACAATCGTTAATAAATCCGACATATGTTGTAGCATATAATCAGGATTAAATTGTTGTAAGAATTGCTCTCCCTTTAAAGACCAGGCAACACCAGCTGTTTTAACACCAGCGTTTTTTCCCGCCTCGATATCATGATAGTTATCCCCGATCATGATCACATCCTTTTTACTTACACCTAGTTTATCAATAGCAAGTAATACCGGTTCTGGATCAGGTTTTACCCGTTTTACATCATCTGTGCCTATCCAAAATTCAAATAAATGTTTTGCTCCCATTAAGTTTAAACCTTTTTCAATCGTATCTTTTCTTTTCGTTGAAACAATTGCTAATCGAATACCTTGTTCCTTTAGTTGTTCTAAAGTTGGAACGACTCCTTCGAATTCTTTCACTAATTCATCATGATGTGCTTCATTCCATTGTCGATATTTTTCAATCATTTCCTCAACTTCGTTTGGCGTTAATTGTTCAAAGGTTTCTTTTAATGACGGACCGATAAAATTTATGCAATCTTTTGGCGAATATTGCCCGGGAAATCGTTCTTCTAAAACATGCATAAAGGTTTGTATGATTAATTCATTCGTATCTAATAGTGTTCCATCAAAATCAAACAGTAAAGCTTTCATGGTTCGTAGCTCCTTTAATCGCTATAAAACAACAGATGATAGAATTTATTTTGGATCTAAATAGCGGACTGCAGGTCTTACTTTCATTCTTCTATAAATAATGGCAACAATTCCTATAACGATTGCGAGAATCGATACAACTTGTGCTGAACGTAATTCTCCAACTAAATATAGGCTGTCCGTTCTCATACCTTCTATATAGAAACGTCCGATTGAGTACCAAATCATATAAGAGAAGAAAATTTCCCCACGATGCAAATTGACTTTTCGTAATACAAGTAAAATAATAAGCCCTAAAACATTCCATAATGATTCATATAAAAATGTCGGATGTACATAAGTTCCTAAATCTTGAATGTACATTTGTTCAATAATCCAATTTGGCAACATTAAGTTTTCTAAAAACGCACGGGAAACTGGTCCACCGAAAGCTTCTTGGTTCATAAAGTTACCCCAACGACCAATAATTTGCCCGATTAAAAGACTTGGTGCAACAATATCTGCTACTTTTAAGAAGCTAATTCCACGACTTCTACAGAAAATAAAAGCAGTAATAACCGCACCGATTAATGCACCATGGATGGCAATCCCACCATTCCAAATTTGAATAATTTTTTCCGGATTTGCGCCATAATATTCCCATTTCATTCCAACATAATATAACCGTGCACAAATGATTGAAATAGGGATTGCCCAAATTAACATATCAGCAAGAAAATCATCAGGTAACCCTCGTTTTACCGCTTCCCTTTGACCAACGAAATACGCTAGTACAATGCCACTGGCAATTAAAATTCCATACCATCTTACTTCGATGCTACCTATCGAAAATGCCACTGGATCAATTGCTAGTAATATTTGTTCCATTCATAAGCCCCTCTCAAGTTAAAACTACTAACCCCTTTTGTTAGTAATCATCTATTTCATCTTGATAAGAAATCATCTCATCTAATCTTCTTGAAAACTCTTGCGCTGCATTCACTCCCATTTTTTTCAAACGGTAATTCATAGCCGCAACTTCGATAATAACGGAAACGTTTCTTCCAGGTTGAACTGGAATCGTCAATTTCGTTATTTCTGTATCGATAATTTTCATTTTTTCTTCATCTAACCCTAGACGGTCATACGTTTTATCTGGGTCCCAATTTTCCAGTTCAATAATTAAAGTAATCCGTTTATAAGGTCTAATTGCACTTGCTCCGAATAATGTCATAATATCAATGATTCCAATACCTCGAATTTCGAGCAAATGTTCCAATAAAGGAGGTGCACTTCCAACGATTAAATTTTCAGCTTCTTGTCTAATTTCTACACAATCATCCGCAACTAACCGATGGCCCTTTTTAATGAGCTCCAGTGCCGTTTCACTTTTCCCAACTCCACTTTTCCCAATAATTAATACACCGATTCCGTAAACATCGACCAAAACGCCATGTACAGCAGCGTAAGGAGCCAATTTACTTTCTAAATAGTTCGTTAATCGACCTGAAAATTGAGTCGTCTTCATATCCGTTAATAATACTGGGACATTCGTTTCATTGGAAGCGTCGATTAATTCCTTTGGCACTTCCATCCCTCTAGAAACGATAATAGCAGGTGTATCTTGTGAGCAGAGTTTTAACATACGTTCTTTTTTCAATTCCGTTGGGAGCATTTCAAAAAAAGATAATTCGGTTTTACCAATTAACTGCACTCGGTTCGCCGGATAATGGGTAAAATAACCAGCCATTTCAAGTCCAGGTCTAGAAATATCACTCGTCGTAATATATCGGCCGATTCCTTCATGCCCACTTACTAACGTTAAATTAAATTTTTCAATTACCTCTTTTGTTGTTACTTGAATCATCAGTATACTCCCCTACCTTTTTACTGGCATATAGTAACTATTTTAGCATGATAGAGGAAGTTTGTATTTAAAATATACTTGACTTCACGAAATCACAACATATAAAAAAGACAAAGTCAACAAGGACCTTGTCTTTCATATATTTATTTTCTAAAGCTTACTTTTGTGTCGCTAACCATGCTGCAGCTGCTTCCGCATCTTCTCCTTGAAGCAACCCGCCAGGCATTCCACCTCTACCATTTAAAATAACGTCTAAAATTTCATCTTCAGAAAGACGCGTACCGACGTCAGCTAATGAAGGTGTGTTCCCCATACCTTGTAGGTTACCGCCGTGACAAGTAACACAAGAGTCCATTACAATCTCTTCACCTGCTCCAGTGTCGGCAGTACCCCCATTGTCAGTTGTTTCTTCTGTTGTTGTGTCGTCTGTACCTGTGTTAGTATCGTTTGCTTCATCGTCACCGCCGCCACAAGCAGCTAAAAATAGTGCAGATCCGAATGCAAGTGCTAACCATGTTTTCTTCATTTTGAACCCCTCCAAAATTTTTAAATAGGTGGATACCATTGGTCATTATACCAAATTTAAACCTGTTTAAACCCGTTTAAAACCTTCTCCTAACACTTCATACGCATCAGAAACAATGACAAATGCAGTGGCATCAACCGTTTGAATAACCTGTTTCAGCTTTGTGAACTCTGTTTGATAGACGACTACCATTAACATAAGTCGTTGTTCTCCCGTATATCCCCCGAAGCTAGGCATCTTCGTTACACCACGGTTGATTTCCTTATAGATAGCATCTCGCATTTCATCTTGTTTATTCGTAATAATATAGACCATTTTTGATTGACTAAATCCTAACTGAACAATGTCAATTGTTTTCGTCGTCACATACAATCCGATTAATGCATAAAGGCCTTTTTCTAAATCAAATACGATGGCAGCACTTAAAGCGATCAAACCATCAATCATTAGAACGCTTGTCCCTAATGTGAGCCCGGTATATTTTGTAATAATTTGGGCTAATAAATCGGTACCTCCAGTTGAAGCCTTTCCTTTAAATACTAAGCCGATACCTAATCCGACAACAATGCCTCCAAAAAGAGCAGCCAGTAACGAATTCGTTGTGAGCGCATCCATCTCCTCAAACAAAATGACGAAAAATGGTAATGCGATTGTTCCGATAAACGATTTTAAACCAAAGTTTTTACCTAAAATAACAACACCAGCTATGAAAAGGGGTATATTAAAAGCATATTGCACAATCCCTGCATTCCATCCAAAAAGACCGTGCAAAATCGTACTAATTCCACTAACCCCGCCTGATGCAACTTGATTTGGAAATAAAAAAGCATTAAATCCAAAGGCAATTATGGCAGCCCCAAGAAGAACATAAATATATTCCATCACGATTATTTTTGGCGAATTCATTACAATCTTATTATGTTTACCCATACAGTTCCTCACTCACATCGTTTCTCAATTTTCTCTGCATGATTATAACAAAAGCAGTAAAAAAAGAGAAATTTAATAAAGTCTACATACCGGACAGATCACTCTAACCTAAAAATACTATTTTTTGAAGGTAAAAAAACTGTAAGACTCCATCAAAGGTGTAATACTTAATTTCTTAAGTCACAGCCTTTTGAATCAAACCAAATTTATAAAGATTTTTATTATTGCTGATTGCCAATAAAATGCCTTAGAATATGCCTCTTCTACAGATCTTTTGTCAATATTCTAAGTCTAATTTGAAAATTAGACTTTCTAAAAACGATGTTCATCTATAAACCGTCATTTTCTCATTTTTCACATCACTAACCGGTTCATATAAAAAGGAGGTTGCACAATAATAGGTGTACTTCACTAACGTGAATTTAAATTTACTTACTATTTAACATTTATCAATTCCTGTATTTGACAATTGATTAAAATTAATCAAAAATTTATTTAGATAATATTCTAAATATCTAAAGAAGGTGTATTATATTGCCCGATGTATTTAAAGGCTTAGCTGATCCCACTAGGAGAGAAATACTCTCTTTATTAAAAGATAGAGATTTAAATGTAGGTGAAATTGCAAAACACTTCCCAATTTCCATGGCAAGTCTTTCACACCACTTAAATATTCTTTATAAAGCAAGGTTAGTTACTAAAATTAAAAAAGGACAGTTTGTATATTATTCCTTAAACACAACAATTGTAGAGGATGTCATCTTAAAATTGGTGTCTTTGCAAAAAAAGGAGGAGTAAATTTTGGATATATTAAATTACTATGCTTTAATAATTTTTTTACTTCTTTGTGCATTTTTATTTTTTCAGCTAAATTACTATAGATTTGGAAGAGCACATAACTTATTCTCATTAATCTCACTAATACTAATCGTAACATTAATCTTTAATTTATCTAATAAAACTAATAATGTTACTTTGTACTCCTTACTCACCTTCTATATAGGATTATTATTATTACTCTTGGGGAATTATTTCACTCACAGTTTAGGGAAAAAGATAGGAAGAATGTTTACAACAGTTCATTTGAATAAATATAGATTAAGAAGAAGAATTGGTTTAATATCTATAATTTGTGGTTTATTATATATAGTTCTGTCATATTTTAATTTTAATAATTATTATGTTCTATATATATCAGTTTGGACTTTGATGCCGTTACTAGGAATTTTAACCATCTTTATAATTATAAAATATTCAAATTTGAAGGAGGTCTGAATATGAGGTCAATAACAAGGGGCTTGCATATTTTTTTCAGTTTAACTGTTTTTTTCCAATTAATCGTGATCAGCTATGTCATTATAAGTAATAATAATCCTCAAGTACCAATTCACTTCTCTTTCGGTGGAACTGCTGATTCGTTTGGAAATGCTTCTGAATATTATTTACTAATAGGGATTAACATTTTAGTATATATCATTACATTTCTACTTGGAAAAAAGGTAAAGGTAGACATGAAAAAATTTCACAGTACTTTTAAGACTAACGAAGATGAAATAAATGCCCAAAATAACATAAAAACAAAAATTCAGGTATTCTTACAAGTGTTAAGCACAAATTTTTCTTTATTTATTTCTGTATTAATTGCATTATTATTAAATAATATTATAAATGATGTAACAAGTGGAAATATTAATAGTATAGGTATTGTTGCCTTCTTCCTCTCTAATCTGATCATTATCATTGTAGGTTTAATTTGGATAAATACCTTTGATAAATAGTTAAAATACCTCGATATGATTGAAATGGAAAAGGCATTCTCCTCAAAGAGTATGCCTTTTCTAAAAAATGCCCTATTTTCCCGATTGTTCTGTCAACATATCCAATGTTTCTACAGCTGCTTGTTCAATAGCATACGCCTGTTGAACGGAACTTGATGTATATGCAACATATTTCCATATACCTGTTGTAATTGCAGCCCCAGTTTGTAGAACTACGCCCTGAACACCGCCAACATATAAGTATACGCCTGCTACTACAACTAAAACGCATACTGTTGGACCACATGCTTGAGGTGTAACTACATCTTCCTCAGTTAATACCTCTGTTTTATTTCCGCTATCTTCGGCATAAGAAACAATTAACTTTTCTCCCTCTGCTAATGTCTCAACCAGTTTATTTGGGTCCTTATTTTCAATAGAGCTTTTTAGCTCATCAAAATATGTAGGATCCACTTCCTCGATGTACTCAACAATAGCGACGGCAGCTTTCTCCCCTTCTTTTGATTTTGCCTTTTTGGTGACGTATCTTGCGAATATTTAACTGCTCCTTCTGCATTTTGTGTTGCTGACCATTTTAACATTTCTCTAGAATTAATTAGATTTTTAATGATCCTCTGCCTCTTTATTATCGCAAGTGGCTGGAGACCCCAATATACCGGTATTATTCATTGGTATATAGCATATACCCTTCAGTGGTCAGCTACTACAATAGACGGTGGAGAACAGATAAATACCGTCCTTACTTTTTTGTTAATTCCAATCACACTTTTGGATAGAAGAAAGAATCATTTTTACAAAACTGTTGAAAATTGTAACAATTTTTATAGCAAATATATAACTTGGCTATTTATGATATTAATAAAAATTCAGGTGGGTATTATATATCTTAATGCTGCTTTAGAACGATTAAAAAATCCTGAATGGGCAGATGGAACTGCACTATATTATTTCTTTAGTGATCCAATTTTCGGCTTACCTCCTTATCAATTAAATGTATTAGAACCATTATTAAATAGCCCATTCATTATTCTGGTAACATGGGCAGTCACTGTTTTCGAATTGTTTTTGGTTATCTGTATGTTTGCTTCAAGTCCACTTAAAAGATTTGGACACAATTTAGGGATTATTTTTCACATTGGGATTATTTTTACGATTGGGATTGTAACTTTTGGAATCACAATGTGTGCAGCTGTTATATTGTATTTAAGACAGTGGAATAACGAATATTCATTTACAAAAGTAAAAAAGACATTGAAAAAATATATTAATTTGAAAAACACTAAACGTTTCTTTGTAGATAGTTCAGGACGGAGTATCTTTAAGTAAAAAATAAAAAAGGATTGAAAAAAATGAGCGGGATTATTTTATTTGATGGGGATTGTAACTTTTGTGATTGTGCAGTTCAATTCATAATTAAAAATGATAAAAAAGGCTATTTTAAATTTGCATCATTACAGAGTAAAATCGGGATTTGTTTATTAAATAAGTATAGTGCGCCACATGATATTGATAGTATTTTTCTGTTGGAAAATAATAAATATCATTATAAATCTTCTGCAGTACTTCGAATTTGCAAAAATTTAAAAGGATGGTATAAGACGGGGTATATATTGATAATCATCCCTAAACCATTAAGAGATTTCATTTATAATATTGTTGCAAAAAACCGCTATAGGTGGTTTGGTAAAAGAGAAACTTGTATGATTCCTTCTCCAGAAGTTCGCAAACGTTTCTTAGATTAATATGGACTAAATGGAGATTATATTTTTTCAAGAAAAAAGCATAGTTCTTAACAATTAAAGAACGGTCACAGAGTATCGAAATATACAAATTATTACCAAACTTTAATGTTACTTTTTGAATTTTTTTAATTTTAATACTAATTTTACATCAGTTATTTGTCAGAATATGATTTACTGAATAAAAAAATAATAGACAAAGTCGTCGAAAGCGACTTTGTCTAGAGTATAAGACCAGTCTTTAATAATTAAGGAAAGGCTGGTCATTTTAGTTTGTTATTTATTTCACTGATGACATTTTGAGTTTAATATAGACTTGGGATAATTAATTTGTAAATACCAGGAGATAGGTCTATTTCATCTTCATCGAAGAATCTCTCTTTTTTAATGGGTGTATACTTTGGATTTTACTACAACCATTCATCTTCCTTATATCAAATTTTGATTCATTAAATAAAAAAATGTTATAAAAGTGTTCGATAATATATTAGCGACACTAAGGAAAAGAATAGTTCTCAAAAAGAACAGTGTTTGCTAAGTTAAAAGAATCAGTAATAAAGTAAAAACAACAAAATTAGTAGCAAAATTTGAGAATTAAACTCAGATTGTAGACAAACTAGAATTTTCAAGTTTGCCTACAATCTGAAGTAATAATTTTTCTTATTGTTCCTCTTTAAAAACCGTTGACCATTCGCTGCGTTTTTCTAACATTTCTTTTGCAAGATTTTGGGCACCTTCTAAACTATGGTTTGCTGCCCAGCCACATTGCACTTCATTACAAGCTGGAACTTCCGTAGCGTTAACAACATCTTGTAATGTCTTTTCTAAAATCGTTAACACTTCTTCATAGTCATCATGGTTAATCATCGTTAAATAAAAACCTGTTTGGCATCCCATCGGACTCATATCGACTACAAAGTCCGTATGGTTACGAATATTTTCTGCCATAAGGTGCTCTATTGAGTGAAGAGCATCCATTTTCATATGTTCTTCGTTTGGTTGTTTGAAACGGACATCATATTTACGGACAACATCGCCATTTTGCCCTTCCTTAATCCCGGCAAGTCTTACATATGGCGCTGCCACTTTTGTATGATCTAAATTGAAACTTTCAACATTCATTTTTGGCACGATTTTATACCTCATTTCTAATTTCCTTGATTGTAAACGAGCAATCATGAATAGTAGACGGATATTCAACTCTCATTTATCTATACTATTTTACAGGTTTGGCTTATTTCTGTCACTGGTGACAACACCATTCCTTCAAATTTTATAAATAGTTTTTAAACCATGTAATAATTTGAGTTAAACGCTCGATTCGTAGGCTCGGTGTACCTGTACGAGATAAGTTATGATTATTGTCAGGGAATCGAACGAAACTCGTTTCTTTCCCCATCGATTTTAATGTAATAAATAATTGTTCGGCTTGTTCAATTGGACAGCGGAAATCCAGTTCACTATGCAATATTAATAACGGTGTTTCAATATTATTCGCGTATTTTAATGGAGAATGATGCCATAGCTTTTCTGGATCTGTCATATCGGCACCAATTTGCCACGGTGTAAAATAATAACCAATATCAGAAACGCCAAAGAAACTAATCCAGTTAGATATGCTTCGTTGCGTTACCGCTGCTTTAAAACGGTTCGTATGACCGACAATCCAATTTGTCATAAATCCACCGTAAGAACCTCCTGTAACTCCTAGGCGTTCTGCATCAATCCAAGAATGCTCGCGAAGGACTTCATCCAAACCAGCCATAATGTCTTCATAATCTCCTCCACCATAATCACCGCGCACTGCATCAACAAACGTTTGACTATAGCCATGGCTTCCCCTTGGATTTACATAAAGTACACCGTAACCTTGAGCTGCTAACAGTTGCATTTCATGGAAGAATGTATTGGCATACATCGTATGAGGACCACCATGAATTTCAACAATTAATGGATACTTTTCCCCATCTTTAAATTGGCTAGGTTTCATTAACCAACCATGGACAGATACATCATTTGTACTTGTGTAGTAAAAGGATTCTGGTTTTACAAGTTCAACTTCTTCTAACCATTCATCATTAAAGTGCGTGATTTGATTTCGTTCGCCCTTCGCAATATCAACTTTATATAACTCCCCTGGGGAAACAGGATTCGATACACAAACTAATGCAATTTGACCATTTTTGTAAATGGCATAATCATATGCGTGCTCCCCTTCTGGTGTCGCAGGATAAACAGCCCCATCTAAACTTGCATAATATAATTGAACATCCCCCGTTGTAGAAAGTTGGAAATATAAGTCGTTGTCTTTCGTCCAAACTACATCTGGAGCTGCAACCCCTTGCTGAACATCGGCAACAGCATAATCACCTACAGGGCTATCAATGCTTTCTGTTAAATTTTGAGTTAACTCAGTCTCCGTATCATAAATATACACGTTGGAGTGGGTCGCGTTTTTATAAGTTGCATCGCTTCCAACATAGGCTATATATCTACCATCATATGAATATTTTGCCCCGCCATAGTAACCTTCCTGGTCTACTAATACCGTTCTGTTTTTCGTTTCAACATCTACAATAAATAATCGATTATTAAATTCGTAATCAGGCTGATCATGATGTTTTATACCGATAATAAGTTTTTTTCCGTCAGGAGAAATATCATTTAAAGAGTAAGAATCTTTCCCTTCTGTAAACTGTTGAATGGAGTTATCTTTTAAAGAAACAAAGCCAATTTGGGAGGAAACCTTTTGTTTAACAAGCCCATGTCCCTTTACCCCATCCATTTTATAACGCATTTTGTGTACAGTATAAGCTTCTAGTTTTTCCTTTTCTTCCTCTTTTTTCACCTTTTCAGCAAAGGTTGCCCCTTCCTTCAAGCTACTCGTAAACCATATTTTTTCCCCACATGGTGACCATAAAAATGATTGGATTCCTTCTTCAAGGTCTGTTATTTTTTTTGCTTCGCCACCACTTTTATTTATCATATAAAGTTGATTTTTTTCATTACGATTGGAAATGAAGGCAACTTGTTTTCCATCTGGTGACCATTTAGGATTTGAAATTCGTTCCTTTTCAAAAGTCCATTGAACGACTTCATTAGAATCTACATTTACATAATATAAATGGTTAAAATATTGATCCTCTTTTTCATCAATAAACGTATTAAGAAAGACAGCTTCCTTTTCTGTCGGAGAAAATTGTGGGTTTGTAATGGACTGAATTTTAAACAAATCCTCTTTTTTCAGCTTTCTTTTTGTAACCATTTGTTCCACCATCCTTTTCAATATTTCGATTTCCGTAATATAAAGTTTATCACGACGACCATTTATGTCAAACTATTTTTAATTATCAAAAATATAGAATCTAATAGAAAATAAAAAAGATTATCCCCCTTATTGGAGATAATCTCTTTCCATCTATTTATTTCGCTCTCTCAAATTCTTTTAAGGAACGGCGTAATATTTTCCCTGTCGAATTTTTCGGTAGTTCATCTAACAGCTCGATTACAGTCGGAACTTTATATTTCACAAGACGATTGGAACAATACTGTTGTAATTCTGCAATAGACGTATTATTTTCTTTTAATACAACATAGGCATGTACTGCTTCTCCTAAATTGGAATCAGGCATACCGACGACTGCCGCTTCTAACACATTCGGATGAGAGAATAATACTTCTTCCACTTCACGGGGATACACATTAAATCCGCCCACAATAATCATATCTTTTTTCCGATCGACAATATAGAAGTAATCTTCTTCATCCTTTTTCGCCAAATCACCAGTATATAACCATTCACCACGAATCGCATTATACGTTTCTTCTGGCATTTTATAATAGCCTTTCATCACATTCGGACCACGAACAATTAATTCGCCTACTTCTCCAACTGGGACCTCATTTCCATTTTCATCAACAATTTTATTATCAACATTTGGAATGGACATCCCAATCGATCCAGCTTTACGTTCCCGATCCAATGGATTGAAACATGTTACGGGTGAAGCTTCTGACAAACCATAACCTTCTGAAACGCGTACTTTAAATTTCTCTTCAAAATTATAAAGAACTTGAACAGGTAATGGTGCCCCACCTGAAACGGCTAGACGTAAGTGTGAGAAATTTTCCGTATTGCCATCAAATTGATAAAGAAAATTGAACATTGTCGGTACACCTGCAAATACTGTTGCCTGTTCCCTTCCAGCAAGTTCATAAATTTCACTTGGACTAAATTTTGGCGCTAATAGTACCGTAGCCCCTTGAAGTAACGGCGCATTGACAACAACCGTTAAGGCAAACACGTGAAATACAGGTAGAGTAGCAATAACTCGGTCATCCGGATTCATTTCTAAATAATGCCCAACATCCCGTGCGTTGGAGTACAGGTTGCGATGGGTTAACATAGCTCCCTTTGGATAGCCCGTCGTTCCTGAAGTATATAAAATAATTGCCACATCATCCTCTTCCACATGAACTGGATCTATGGAGGATGTAGCCTCCCCTAGTACTTCAGAAAATAAAAACGTCTTTTCCTTTGCTATTGAAGAAAGGGATTCTATTCGTTCCTCTATATTCAATGATGTTTCACAAATAATGTACTTTTCTACCTGTGGTAATACGTTTACCCCCGCTTCTACGAATGGTAGTAAACTATCAAGGGCGATGACTACTTTCACATCACCATTTTGAATAATGTACGATATTTCTTCCTGCGTATACGTTGGATTTACTGGTATTGCAGTTGCTCCGATTCGCATTGTCGCATACAACGAAATTAAAAAATGTGGAGTATTTCCTAATAAAAACGCCACATGATCTCCCTTTTCCACCCCAAGTTGTTGTAATGCCCATGCAAAACGACTTACTGTTTGTTCGAACTCACCGTATGTAGTGTCACTCCCTAAAAAATGATATGCACGTCTTTCGGGTTGTTCTAATGCTGTTTGTCGAACACGTTCAACTAAATTCAAAACACCCTTCCCCCTTTGCGCTTAACTCCCTTTTGCTACGAAATTGACAAAAGGGAGATGAAAATGAATTACTATTCATTTTCTAAATATTATAAATTATTTATATTAATAAAACAATCTATTTTAGTATTTTATTACATTTTTCTCTTCGAAAACGAAAAATTATTCTACTAATAACATTTATTTTGTTAATCTCGAACATGAGCTAAATAGCGCCATCGAATTAAATAAAAATAAATAAGTTGCAAAAGGATTAATAGGCTAAAGGAGATAACAACTTCTTTAACAATTGATATATTAGCAAAATCTCTCAATAAATTTTGCAGCGTAAAGAATGCAAAAAGACTATGGAATAGTGCAACACCCCATGGTAAGAAAAATTGAGGTAATAGGTGTTTCGTAACAAGGGATTTCAGCTCACTATTGGAGATCCCCATACGTTTTAACACATCGAATTTTTTCTTATCAGCTTCTAAATTCGTATGCAATTTAAAGTAAATAAAACTACCTGCTGCTAATAAAAAGACTGCTGCTACTAGTAAGCCTACTAAAGTAAGTAATGAATACGTAGATAAAAGATACGAATAATTTAATCCTGCATTTTCAAAATAATAAGGTAAATGATATTCATCTTTTAAATACTCCTTCGAAACCTTTTGTTGAATATTAAATCCGACTTCATTCGCTTCAATCCACTGGGGAATATCGAACGTATATAAATGATACCCTGGTTCTACTTCAGGGAATCCACTATATGGATGTACTAGTTGTTTAAAATCTTCATCACTAATAATAATGGCATTTAAACCAACGATAGTTCTTGGAAAGATTAACTTTGGATATACTTCGTCAATATGGATAGGTACATTGTTTTCAACTAAAACAGTGTCTACTGTTCGTTTGGCCAATTTCTTAATCGAATCTTCCGAATAAGGAATAAACATTCCTTCCCCCTTCGATAAGTTAATTAACGGATAGCCATAAGAAAATAATAAACTATTAATATCAGACTCACTAAAAACTTCCACTTCATAATTGGTGAAAGATGATGTCTGCTTTAACACAGTAAATTGGGTAAGTTGATAAGATAATCCTTTATGCTCTAACTCCGATACGATGGATTGAATATGTTTATGTTCATACGGATTATCGATATGCCCTTTATAAATTAACCCTAAAGGATTCAGTTTATCGTATTGGGATGTATAAGATGAAAAAGCAGCAAGCAATCCAATCGATAAAAAGGCTAATGTAGATACCATCGTCATAATAAAGTAAATTTTTCCGTTGTTTTTAAAAATAAACGTCTGTTCTGCAATCGGTAGCATTCGGGATTTTTTCCAATAAAGACTTTTTCTCCCCTTTACCCTGGCAAAGAAATATTGGGTCGTATGGGCGAAAAAGTAATACGTACCAATCGTAATAAAAATCGGAATTAATACTGAAAAAATTTCGAAGGTTCCCCGTGTAGTAAGAAGAGCTAAACAGTAGCTCAAAACGATGAAGATAAGCCCAAGTATCGCTTTGTTTTTCGTATAGTCCACCTGTATTTCAACACTTTTTGGTCCATTAAATACATCAATAATATTTTTCTCCGGTGCAAAATGGAAACAAAATAACGAAATAAAAATGAAAGCACTTAAATAAACACCAATCGTTAATAAAAATGGTTCCCATGAAAGATAAAGGGGTAGATCTTCCAAAAATAAAATTTCCCGGACAATCATAAAGAAAAATTTAGAAAAGGAAAATCCAAAAATAATCCCTAACACAATAGAAATGGAGCCGATAATAATCGTCTCCAAAAAAATGAGCTTCGAAAGCTGTCTTCTCTCCATCCCTAAGTGAAGCAAAATCGCAAATTCTTTCGATCTAGCTTCTAAAAAAGCTTTCATCGAATAGAAAATAAAAAACCAAGAAAACAGCACTAAAATGATTTCAGCAATGACCATCCAAAGAATTGGGACATTCCCTAAAAAGCCATTCTCCGTTGCGGGATGGAACATCAGCATCGAATATATAAAGAAAACAAATACGGAAAAAAAGCTTGCCATAAAGAAAGCGGCATAAATTCGAATATTTCGTATCACATTACGGTAAGCGAATTGATGAAAGGTCACCTACTTGTCCTCCCCCTAGTAAGCTCAGCACATTTAGTATTCGTTGGAAAAATGTTTGGCGTCTATCATCCCGATGAATTTCATTGAAAAATTCACCATCTTTTATAAATAACACCCGATCACAAAAACTCGCGGCAATTGGGTCATGGGTAACCATAATAATTGTTGCCCGTTTTTCTTCATTGATTTTACTTAACAGCTCTAGCACTTCACGGGAATTATTTGAGTCTAAATTCCCTGTCGGTTCATCAGCTAAAATAATCGTAGGCTCATGAATTAACGCCCTCGCAATAGCTACCTTTTGGGCTTGTCCACCGGAAATTTCATTCGGTCTTTTATGTAAGTAGGAAGTTAAATCGAGCCTTTTAGCTAAATTTTTCAACCTTTCTTCCATCATCTCTACCGGCTTTTGATCGAGAGTTAAAGGTAAAATGATATTTTCCTCTACCGTTAACATAGGCAACAAATTAAAATCTTGAAAAACAAATCCTAGTTCCCTTCTTCTAAAATAGGCTAGTTCATTTGGACTTAAGCTTTGTGGCTTCATATCATTGAAAATAATTTCACCGGAAGTGGGACGATCAATCGTCGAGATTAAATTTAATAACGTGGATTTCCCGCTACCTGAGGGACCCATTACAGCTAAAAACTCCCCTTGCTCCACATCAAAGGAAAGCTGATTTAATGCTCGATTCGTTACTTTTCCTTCATATACTTTTGTTACATCTTTCACTTGTAATATTGGCATTGTTCCATTCCCTCATATCAAATAGTATTAGAAAGTTAGTATGATAGTCGTTCCTACCCCTACTTCAGATTCAATCAATAATTCGTGCCCTAATTTCTCACATATTTCCTTCGCTAAATATAATCCCATCCCCGTAGATTCGCCGGTTTTACGCCCGTTTTCCCCTGTGAAAAAGGCTTTCGTCACTCGGGTCAAATCTGACTTTGGAATACCTATTCCTTCATCTTTTACGGTTAACGTCACTTTCGATTCATTCTTTGTTGCGGACACGATGATGCGTTTATTTTGTTCAAATGTATACTTCACGGCATTTGTAATAAATTGACCTAAAATAAATTTTAACCATTTCGAATCACTGGCAACCGTTAAATCTTCATCAATATGGGTTTCTGGAAAGACTCGATTTGTTATAAATAAACGTTTGTTGTCGTTTATAGTTGCATTGACGATTTGTTTTAAGTTTACTTGTTCGACTTGCATATCATCTTCGAACTTATCGAGTCTTGCATTCATTAACACCATTTCCAGTCCACGTCTTAACCGTTCTACTTCCTCCTGGACACTGTTTTTATCAAGAGGGCCATCTTCTTGCAACAACAACTCCAATACGGCAATAGGTGTTTTCATTTGATGAATCCATTGGTTTAAAAACTTTTCATGTCTTGTTTGAGTGGCATACAAAGCTTGTACTTCATGTTGATACACTCGATATAGTTCTTGTAAAAATTGTTCCGTTTGAAAATGTTCCGGGGATTTAGCGTTTTTCTGTAGGGCGTCTTCCATCGTGAAAGGTAATTGGGTAATCTTATTCAAATATCGATGACGGAAAAAATAGCGAACTCCTAAATAGGAAACCGTTAATATTAAACTAATAATAATTGTATAGATAGCGGTATTAATATTTCGAAATCCATCCAACCAATAAACGGATAATATAAAAAGAACGATAAATAGCTCAAAAACTACTAATGACCAATTATCCTTTATAAATAACTTTAACCCCATTACATTTCCTCCGCATTCAACACGAAACGATATCCTGCCCCACGAACCGTTTCAATGACCGAAAGAACGCCGTAATCAGCTAATTTTTTTCGAACACGGGTCATGTTAACGTTCAACGTATTTTCATCGACGAAAGTTTGGTCATCCCAAAGTTCTTCCAGCAATTTTTCCCTTGATACGACTTTTGGAGATTGACCCATAAGTAAATCTAAAATAATACATTCTTTCTTTTGCAACGGAATTTCAATTTCCCTTAAATGCAATTCCATTCTTTCTAAATAAAGGGTTAACTGTCCTAAAATGATTGTTCGTTCTTCTTGTCTAGAAGAATATTCACCATATGTTCTTCTTAAATGACTTTTAATTTTCGCTAAAACAATTTCATAATTAAAAGGCTTTGTAATAAAATCATCCCCGCCATTTTCTAAGGCAAAAATTTGATCCATTTCCCCAGAACGAGCTGAGATGAAAATAATTGGACACTTTGTATATTGTCTTAACTGTCGGCACCAATAATAGCCATCATAAGATGGTAAATTAATATCTAACAAAATGATGTGGGGTGCAAATGCATTACATTCCTCCACGATTTCATCAAAATTTTGTACTATTTCTACTTCATATTGGTATTTTCTTAATGTATCTGCTAAAAGGGAGGCGATTTTATGATCGTCCTCCACAATGAATATTCTTGTGTTTACCATACCCATTCCTCCGTTATATTTTGGAATGCTTAATTACTTTATTTTATCAAAAAGTCAAAGGGTCATAAACCTGGAGCTATTCTTTTTTCTAAACGTTTCGATTACAAAATAAAAAAGATGCCCCTAAACATAGAAGGAGCACCTTTTAGCCTTGAAAAACTAGTATTAATAAATTAATTTTAAAAACTCTTCCCTTGCAACACCACCGAAATAATGGGGAATATCAATTGATTCTAAAGCATCATCAATGCTTGTCCGATCATACTTTGTCCCAATTAAACGTTGTTCAATTTCTGCAACATCACCTACACCGAAGAAGTCTCCGAAAATTTTAGCTTCTTCAATAATTCCTTTGTTCACTTCTAAACGGATATCGATACTTCCTGAAGGGAAGCGATTCGTTTTTTGAATGTTAAAACGTGGTGATTTTCCATAATTCCATTCCCATGTTTGATAACGTTCTTTTGAAATTTGGTGGATTTTTTCCCAATCTTCATCGGTTAAATTGTAATATTGAATGTTTTCTTCTCCGCCGAATATCGATTTTAAAATTTCCATTCTAAACTGTTCTACTGTCATTGGTTCTTTTAAATAATCAGAAATATTACCAACTCGAGAACGAACAGACTTAATACCTTTTGACTCAATTTTATCTTTTTTCACTTTTAACGCGGAAGCAACCGCATCCACATCTGTATTAAACAATAATGTTCCGTGACTAAACATGCGACCTCTAGTTGAATATTGGGCGTTCCCCGATACTTTACGACCTTCTGCTAAAATATCATTGCGACCAGATAATTCAGCATTTACACCAAGTTTCGCAAGGGCATCTACTACAGGTTGTGTAAACTTTTTATAGTTGTGGAAGCTATTGCCATCGTCTTTTGTTAAAAAACTAAAGTTTAAATTGTTTAGATCATGATAAACTGCCCCACCACCAGATAAACGTCTTACTACAATAATTCCATTTTCTTCTACATAGTCTGTATTGATTTCCTCAATGGTGTTTTGATTTTTCCCAATAATAATGGAGGGCTGATTGATATAGAACAGTAAATAATCGTCCTTTTCTATATCCATATTTCTTAAAATATATTCTTCAATGGCTAAGTTAATACGAGGGTCTGTAATCCCTTTATTATCGATAAAATACATAGCTTTTCACTCCTCTTCAAATACATTTACTATTTTACACGAAAATTGAAATAATGTGTTGACGAAATGAAACTGTTATAATACAATTAAAAATATCAAATCAGTAATATAACAGATGTCCAAAAGGAGGGGCGGCTCTTGTTAGAAAACGTTGTTGAATTCTTCAAAAATTTACCTGACAAAGTTTGTGTACAATGTGGGGACAAAATGGAAGAACAAAGTGAATGTTACGGCAACACTTGCGATAAATGTAATTCTCTCTAGTCGTCAGTCGGTGTATTATTGATTCAGTATTAACCTTCATCTTATTAGATGAACCTATAAGTAAATAGCTTACACGATAAAACCCTCAAAGCTCGCTCAAGCTTTGAGGGTTTTCAATTTGATTGTTTAATGATGATTACTTTCTTCATTTGATTCGCTATGCTCACCGTGATTACTATGATCCGTTTCTGTAGATTCTCCTTGGTCACTTGGCATTGAATCATCACTATTATCTTCTTTTACTTTACTCATATCTGGATTACCGACAATGATTTGTTGTTTCGGCATAACGTGTAATCCCCTTGCCGTTGTATGGGCATACATATAATACACCCCATCATGATCAAAGGTAATTTCCGCTTTATAAACACCATCTGCTTCTAGCTTACCATCCATCATTTGCCCTTCATCTCGATATCCCGATTCCCAAACTTCAAATTCAACAGACTCTGCATCGTTGATATCCTCACCATTTTGAGAGACATGGGCAGCTAATTCAACCGGTTCATTTACTGCTACTTTTTCAGGCGTTAATATGTCTACAACTACTTCTAGTGACGCTGCATCTATTGGCCCTTCATTCGTATCTACTTCTTTGTCATTAGACGAACATCCTACTAATAGCGCCGTAATTGCTACGAAACTTGCAAACCACTTTTTCATTGTTTTTTCCTCCAACTTTTAGATAGAAAAACTTCATCGGTTACAAAACTTTCATTTTCATTCGAAATAAGAGCTTATTCTTTTCTAAAAAATAAAAGCTGTCTATCCATTTAAGATTCGACAGCTATGTTCAAGATTTAATTTAAATAAGCTGCATTTCAAACATTTTATTTAACATTTCATCTGCAACGCTTTTTCCTTGGGAAACACAATCTGGAACACTAATACCTTCATAAGAACTTCCTACTAATTTAACATTAGGGAACTCTTCCTCCAATTGTTCTTTCATGGATTCCATACGTTTTTCATGCCCTACTGTATATTGGGGCATCGATTGCTTCCAACGGGAAACAACTGTAAATATTGGTGCTTCCGTTAAACCAATGGCTCTCTCTAAATCATTTAGAACCGTTTTTTCAATATCACTATCTGATAGTTCCACAATGGCTTCATCACCAACACGCCCAATATATACTCGCAACAAATCATAGCCTTCTGGGGCAACATTTTCCCATTTATGATTGCACCAAGTACATGTCGTAATGGCAAAGTCACTATTTCTAGATACAAAAAAATTCATTGCATCTTGATATTTTTCAACTTCTCCTTGTTTAAAGGCCATAGTTACCGTTGCTATTGTGGCATATTGCATTATTGGTGTATGTTCCAACAAGCCATAACTTGTAAAAATATCTTTTGTCACATTAAATGGCGTCGTCATAATAACAGCATCACATTTAATCGGTGCCATATTATTAGAGAATAATTGAATCGTACCGTCATTTAATTTATCAATAGATTCCACTTTTACTCCCTTTAAAATGGAATTGGGCGATAGTTGGGATTCCAAAGTTTCAACAAGGGTTTCTAAACCATTTTCAAAAGTTTGGTAGGACTCAATATGCTCTTTTCTTAATGCTTCTCCCGATTTTTTCAAACCAAGAATTAAACTTCGATGTTTCTTTTCAAGCTGATAAAATTGGGGAAACATCGACTTGATACTTAAATGGTCGATGTCCCCCGCAAAAGTTCCTGCAAGTAAAGGTTCTACTAAATTTTCAACAACTTCTTTACCAAAACGGCGTCTAAAGAAATCCCCAATCGGTTCATCCTCCAAATCCCTTGTTTTAGGTAACAATAAATCCCCTGCAGCACGAATTTTGCCAGTTAAAGAAAATAAACCAGACGTAATGAATGAAGAGACTTCAAGCGATCCAAACATAAAATTGTTTGGAATTGGATACAGATTGCTACCGACTGCTACATACGTAAGTCCATTGTTATTCTTCATCATCTTTTGTTCGATACCTAAATCTTTAGCTAGATCACGAACACTATTGTTATAGTCTAAAAAAGATTCAGGACCCCGTTCGATAATAAATCCATCCTTCCTTAAAGTTTGGATTTTACCCCCTAAACGTAAAGATGATTCGATTAACACGACCTCAATCGGCAAATTGTTCAATTGTGCTTTTCTTTGTAAATAGAACGCTGCCGTTAAACCGGTAATACCTCCGCCTATAACAGCAACTTTTCGCATCCTTAAAGTCACCCTCATCATCACTCTCTAAAATTAATTAGCCAATTTATTATAAATAGCATCCACCATCGCATCTATAAATAACGGATGCGTGTTTGGCATTGGTGGACGACGATAGTTCGCACCAAGCTCATCACAAACAACTTTACATTCATAATCGTTATCATAAAGAACTTCTAAATGTTCTGTCACAAATCCTACAGGAATGTACACGAATGAACGGAATCCTTTTTCTTCATAAAGTTCACGTGTTAAATCTTGAACATCTGGTCCAAGCCAAGGCTCTGGTGTTTGACCAGCAGATTGCCAGCCAACCTCCACATTTTTCACACCTGTAGCTTGTTGAATTAAACGAGCAGTTTCAATTAATTGGTCTTCATATGGATCGCCAGCTTCTTTAATTTTTTCTGGTAATGAGTGATTGGAAACGATTAGACAAGCTTTTTCACGTTCTTCTTCGTCCATTTCAGCAAATGCATGATTCACAGCTTCTTTCCAATATTCGATGAACTTCGGTTCGTTATACCAAGCTTCTACAGACGTTAATTTCATAGAGCTGCCTAATTTTTCAATCGCTTCTTTTGCTCTACCATTGTAGGATTTAATTGAAAACGTTGAGAAGTGTGGTGCTAAAACGATAGAAACGGCTTCTTCAATACCGTCTTTTACCATTGCTTCTACTGCATCTTCAATAAATGGTTCGATATGTTTTAAACCGATATAAAATTTATATTCTACTTCATCTTGCACTTCATTTAAACGAGCTTCAAGGGCTTGAGCTTGTTTTTTCGTCATTTCTGCAAGGGGTGAAATCCCACCGATTGCTTTATAACGACTTTTTAAATCTTCTAAATGTTCTTCAGAAGGTTTACGTCCATGACGAATATGTGTGTAATATCGTTCAATATCTTCTTCTTTATATGGTGTTCCATATGCCATTACTAATAATCCACGTACTGGTTTCAATTTTTTCACCTCATAAAATTTTACTTATTGTTATATATTATTTTGCTAAAACATTTCCTTAGCGAATTCACTACCTTATTGACCTAACTGACTTACTCTTTCACGACTGTATTCATGAATGAAAGTTGTAAGGCGTTTTAGTACATCTGGATTGACTTCAGGGAACACGCCATGACCTAGATTGAAGATGTGACCAGGTACTTCTAGTCCTTGATCGATAATATCTTTTGTACGTTCTTCAATTACAGACCAATCTGCTAACAACAATGAAGGATCAAGGTTACCTTGCACAGCTTTCTGTACGCCTAATTCACGAGCTTTTCGAATTGGCATGCGCCAATCTAAGCCAACAACATCAATAGGTAGATCATTCCATTCATTAACTAAATGGCTTGCACCTACTCCAAATTGGATTAATGGGACATTTTCTTTTCGCAATTCAGCAAAAATACGTGTCATCACTGGTTTAATGAAAACGCGGTAGTCTTCTACGTTTAAAGCGCCAACCCAAGAATCAAATACTTGAATCGCTTTAGCGCCAGCTTCAATTTGAGCTGTAACGTCATTAATAATCATATCACCTAGCTTGTCCATTAAAGCAAACCATGCTTTTGGCTCTGATACCATAAATGATTTTGTTTTATTGTAGTTACGTGAAGGACCACCTTCAATCATATAACTTGCTAAAGTGAAAGGTGCACCAGCGAAGCCAATTAATGGTACATTTAATTGTTCTTCCGTTAACAATTTAATTGTTTCCAAAACGAATGGTGTATGTTCTTTTGCATTGAATTCTCCTAATTTCTCCACATCAGCTACTGTGCGTATTGGATTAGAGATAACTGGTCCAACGCCTGCTTTAATTTTCACATCAACACCAATACCTGGAAGCGGTGTTACAATGTCTTTATAAAGAATTGCTGCATCAACATTGTAGTTTTCTACAGGTAATCTTGTGACATAAGCACATAATTCCGGTTGATGGGTAATTTCTTCTAATGAATATTTTTCTTTTATTTTTCGGTATTCTGGTTGTGAACGGCCAGCTTGACGCATATACCAAACAGGTGTGTACTCTGTACGCTCTCCTCTTGCAGCCCGCAATAATGTATCATTAATCGCTTTCATTTTAGTACCTTCCCCTCAATTTAATAAGCCCTGTTTCCTACTTTTCTTTCGAGCAAAGCATATTTATATTCAGTATAGGTATCCCTATAAAGAATAAAGCAAAAAAATAAAAACTACCTTTATTTCATTTCACTCGTTGATGCAAACGTACCGTTCTAAACATTCGTTACGAGTTCGTAATAAAGACAATTGGGTGATCTTTGTTCATTTTTTACACTCACCTTAAGAAAAGCAAAAAATGAACAAAGAAATATATTAGTTCATTGATATCCGTTTTCAAATATATACTTTTACCATCATATTGTATAGTTTTATCGACGAAATGTCATAAAATTGTTCTTTAACGAAAGATTTTACCAACAATAATTTTTGACAAACGTTACTTCTTTTGCTTTGATGAAATCAATAGAAATTTATGAAAGGGGTTTGGTTACGTTTGTTTATTTATTTAACATCTGGAACTGCGGAATATATGGAGAAGTTAATGAAAAAATATCGTTCAAAGGAACATATGATTGTTTTACATGGTTCTGGAACTTCCGTTTTACTCCATGAAACTGAAGGAAAAACTCTATTTGCTACTCCACGAAAATATGAAGTATTAGATAGTGTGAATGAAATTGAGCAACGGGGGTATTTCGTTTTTAATCATATCCCTGTATCGGATGAAGGTAGACCTATTTTTGAAAAACGTTTTTTAGAACGTTCGAAAACGATTGAAAACGAACCGGGATTCATCGCTTTCCGTTTGTTACGTCCGTTAGCTTCTGATACGTATATCGTCCTTACCCAGTGGACTGGTCCAAACTCCTTTGAAACATGGAAAAACTCCCAATCCTTTAAAGAAGCCCATAGTAAACCTAGTGGTACAACACCGGGTGTAAAAAAACAAAATATTTTTAACGCAGCCAGTTACCTTACGACTTATTCAGGTAAATTAATGGAAAGTGAACAATAAAAAATATAGGGGTGTCAATGGACACCCCTACTTCACTATACTTCAATCGTTATTCCTCGTTTATCCTCTAATGCTTTATAATAGACACCCTTTGCAACAGCCAAATCATAATAAGCTGCGCCAACAGATTTAAAAAATGTTATTTCCTTTTCATTTTCTCTTCCTATTAAATGGCCGCTTACTAAAGATTCCAATTCCCCATATAGTTGTTCAAAGGACCAAACACCTTTGTGATTAGCATTAATAAGTTCCCCAGCTTCATCCTTTGCACCATGTACATCATCTACCACAATTTTAGAAGCGGATTCAATCGTTGTTTCATCGATTTCATGCATATGGGGTAAATAAGAACCGACGCCGTTCACATGGGTACCCGGTTTTAAATAATCCCCGTTAAAGACAGGTGTTGTCGATTTCGTAGCACAACAAATAATATCGGCTTTACTGACGGCTACATTCACTTCCTCTTCAACGGTAATAATCGCTGATACGCCAAAATCCTTTAACTTTTGTAAAAATACTAGAGCTCGTTCCTTCGTTCGATTGACTAAAAGTATTTCTCGAATATTCCGAACCGCTAATACACCAAGTACTTGTTCAAATGCCATTCCACCTGTTCCAATAACCGTTAACACTTCAGAACTTTCCTTAGCAAGATAATCTGTTGCTAAAGCAGTCATCGCGCCAGTCCGCAATCTCGTTAAATAAGAAGCATTAAGGAAAGATAAATGCTCCCCCGTCTCCGTACTCGTTAGAACGATGACTCCTTGAGTTGTTGGTAATCCCTTTTCATAATTATTTGGAAAAATCGTGACAACTTTCACCGCAGCCACTTTATTTTCCAAATCCGCGCTTGGCATATAAAGAGAGGAAGCATTCCTTTCTGGAAACTCTAAAATCGTTCGATGGGGGGATTGAACTTTATTTTGACCTTTTGCAATCAACGTTTCTCGAACATCGGAAATAGCATCTTCAATTGTATAAAAACTTTTAATCTCTTGTTCATTTAATAGTATCAATCATAACATCTCCGTTATTTTTATTTACTAATGTACAGCAGTCTTTTCCCGTTCTTTTCCCTCTGTTTTAACCTCTTTACTTACAGTTTCGAATTCATCTAATTCTTTATTACTCTTTTCTCTTACAGAAAATACAGCAATTAAAGAAATAACGGCTGTTAATATAATGTAAATAGCAACTGGAACATAGGAATTGTTAAATTGAACTAATAAAGCAGTAGCTACTAATGGAGCTGTTCCACCGGCAACTGCAGCACCAATTTGGTACCCTAATGAAACTCCTGTATAACGTACTTTTGCGTCGAAAATTTCAGAGAACATCGTTCCTAATACAGCAGTAATTGGAGCCCAAATAATACCTAGTCCGATAATCGTTGCAATTAATAACGTTGCAAAAGTACGTTGTTCAAGTAGTAAGAAGTATGGGAATGCGTATAAAATCATCCCAATCGTACCCCAAATATAAACTTTTTTCCGTCCAATCTTGTCAGATAAACTCCCCATAACTGGCATTAACAGCGTAGTAATAATTGTGGCAATCATAACCGCTACTAAAACTTGTGTATTGGTAAAACCTAAATTACTCGTTCCATAGGACACGATAAACGTTGCAAAAATATAAAATGGAGCTGTTTCAACAACTTTTCCACCAATGGCGATTAATACTTCTTTCCAATGGTATTTAAAAATATCAACAATCGGTAATTTTGGAATCTCTCCTGATTCTTGTACCTTTTTAAAGGAAGGTGTCTCATCAAGCCCTTTACGAATCCATAGACCGAAAATAACTAAAACTGCACTTGCTATAAATGGAATACGCCATCCCCAAGAAATAAAGGCATCTTGAGAAACAACCGAAGTGATGAACGTTAAAGCACCTGAACCTAAAAACATCCCAATCGTAACGCCCATTTGTGGGAAGGCACCAAATAATCCTCGTTTGTCCTTTGGAGCATATTCTACTGCTAGAAGCAATGAACCTCCCCATTCACCGCCAATCCCAATTCCTTGAACTAAACGAAGGGTAATTAATAGAATAGGAGCCGCAACGCCTATGGCTTGATAAGTTGGTAATAACCCCATCAATACAGTTGCAACACCCATAATTGTAAGAGTCACAACTAGGGTTTTTTTGCGTCCTATCCGGTCTCCGATATGACTAAAAATAACACCACCTAATGGGCGTATAAAGAAGGCTAAAGCTAATGAAGCATATGATAACAATAGGCCGACGGTTGGATCATCGGCGACAAAAAACACTTGATTAAATACTAATGCGGCAACTGTACCGTATAAGAAATAATCAAACCATTCAATTGAACTACCTACTAAACTTGCAATCCATACTTTCACCATTTGATTTTTACTCACTACATTTCCTCCTTAATTTTTTTATGTCACTAAAAATCGAAGAAAGAAAAAAAGTATGTACAAAAATTTAAGTGACACTTAAATTATTCCAAATCAAATATTACACATTTTAGAATTTTCAGTCAATAGTTTTTTATAGGTTTGAGTTAAGTAGAATACTAGCGTATAATTTTTTATGGAAATATTAGGAGGTGTTAGACATGACGATAGGTGAACGACTCCGAAAAATAAGAAAAAAGAAGAAAATGACATTAAAAACTCTTTCAGAACTTACAGGGGTTTCCATTAGTTTCTTATCTCAAGTAGAACGAAACAAATGTAATGTTACATTAGAATCATTGAGGAAAATTAGTGATGCTCTTTACGTTAATCCAAGTATATTTTTTTCCGATACAAATCATGATAGCCCAGAAGTGAAAAGCTTCCCCTTTTATTATGAGGATCTTTCAAATAATATTAAAAACCCATCCTTTCACCCGATACTTGTTACACTAAAACCGAGGGAAAAGGAAATTAAAGAACTTACCCATTATGGACATGAATTTATATACGTTTTATCTGGAACATTAACATTATCCCTTGAAGGCAATATGATTGAACTGAAAGAAAACGACTCCATCATGTTAGAATCCACAAGAAACCACAATTGGTGGAATAATAGTGAACAAGATGTTCAGTTTCTATTAGTTTCCACAAATTAATAGTAAAAGGAGTACTTAAGCATCTCACAACTTAAGTACTCCTTTTCTTTTGTTTAATATTCTTCAGAAGGATCCTTTGTCATCATAAAGGTTACTTCACTTATCGCTATAACAATAACCGGTAATACAAAAAACAAAGGTTGTCCTAAGGCGCAAATCGTTACAATAATGGCTTGAATAACCATAAAAAGACGTAACACTTTTTGAACTGCCTGTTTTCGTTGCGTCTTTACAACTGGATAAAGCCGATCCATTCTAAAATCTCCTGAAGATAGAAGGGCATATTTTAGTTGAATCGTTGTTGCAAACGAAAGGGCCGCTGCAACAATCCACGTAACAATTGGAATGTTCACTAACAATACGACAATGCCAGAAATGGCTGTTAAACGTACCCATAAATAAAAATGATCATCAGTTCGGATAAACGTTCGATATACTAAATAATTTTGGGTACTTTTTTGACTGTAAGGAACAATAGAATAAACAAAATTTAACCAACTTCTTCGGCGAATCGAACCACGCAAATGAGGGACATCTGTAAAATAGTTGGCAAATCGATAAAAGCCCATCATGCGGTTTTGTTCTAGTTTTACAAAATGCTCATAAGGGATTGGTTGTTCCTTCACCCGTCTTACTAATGCCCAATCGTATATTAAAAGTAAAACGATAAAAAGAATAACAAAGGAAAAGCGTGCAGTTAAAATAGATTGCACCGTTAAAATTGAAAGAACGGCACGAGTTACTTTGTCTACTCCAACGTTATATCCTCTATTCGCATATCGATAATGAAACTCAATTTGCACATTCAAATATTTTAAAAGAATAATGATTATCAATACAGTCCAAATTTGGGCAGATGATAATTCTGTCACTGTATTTAACAAAGGAATCGCCACAATGTAAACAACGGATACTAGTCCAATTTGAGACCAAAAAGTCCATGTCAGTGCCTTTTTAAAATATAAAGACATTTTAGATTCTAACGGTAACAAATAAACTTGATCCGGCTCACGCAACAATGTAACAGGTCGACTGAGTGCTAAAATGATACCTATAATAAGCGCTACAATCCATTCCGCTGGGAAAGACGGTTTGACAACTTTTAACCATTCACTATATTGATATCCAACGGCACCAATGACAAAAACTAGAACAAGCGCCAAATGCCCGGTGAAAACGAAACGCATATATTTTTGCACTTCATTCATATAGTGGGTAAATCGCTTAGACCAGACCTCGTTCAAATTATTCATGGTCTTGCTCCTTTGTCATTGCGATATATAGATCATCTAATGTAGCATCTGGCATATTAAAGGCTCTTCGTAAATCATTCATCGTCCCTTGTGCTCGAACTCGACCTTCATGTAATAAAATAATTCGATCACAATGCTTTTCGGCCGTTGATAATATGTGGGTAGACATTAAAATAGAAGCACCATCTTTTTTCTTTTCATCCATCTGGTCTAGTAAAGATTGAATTCCTAATGGATCCAATCCAACGAACGGTTCATCAATAATATATAACTGTGGATTTACTAGAAATGCACACATAATCATTACTTTTTGGCGCATCCCCTTTGAAAAATGGGATGGAAACCAATTTAAACGTTTTTCCATTCGAAATTCCTTTAATAAATCTTCTGAACGTGATTTCAATGTATATTGATCAATGTCATAAGCCATTGCTGTTAATTCTAAATGTTCTTTTAAAGTTAATTCATCATATAACACAGGTGTTTCTGGTATATAGGAAAAGGAAGATCGATATTTTTTTATATCCTCATTCAACGTGACACCATTTAAACGAATTTCCCCACTTTGTGGTAAAAGTGTACCGATAATATGTTTTATCGTCGTACTCTTCCCCGCTCCATTTAAACCAATTAAACCAACAAGCTCTCCTTGTCCAATTGAAAAAGTTAAATCTTTTATTACTGGCTTTCTTGTATATCCACCGGTTACATCTGTTAGTTGTAACAATGTCATTTTTTTCGTCACTCCTATTCTTTCTACAGTTTAACAAAAAATACGAATGGAATCAGTTGCCATATGTTAAAATATTAGAAAAACATGAATATCGTAAATTAGATGTTCAAATGTCTTTTCTAACACTGTTTACAATCGGTGTGAGAAAAAACAATGTGCTTGCCACAATAGGGATAATTACAGTCTTTACGTTAGAAAAAAACTGGACATATCATCATTTGGGCAACGTACTTCATTACTTTACTTGAAAGGGTGTTTTTTATGAACGATTGTATTTTTTGTAAAATCATTGATGGTACGATTCCAAGTACAAAGGTTTACGAAGATGAAAACGTTTATGCATTTATGGATGTTTCACCTTTAACTAAAGGACATACGTTATTAATACCTAAACAACATGTCAAAGATCTTTTTGAAATGCCAGCGGAAGTAGCATCAAACCTTTATTCGGTTGCTCCTAAAATTGCCAATGCGATTAAAGAGGCTTTCCATCCACAAGGGATGAACACAATTAATAACAACGGTGCCTTTGCAGGACAATCAGTGTTCCATTACCATTTACACTTTATTCCCCGTTATGATGAAAGCGATGGTTTAAAAGTAAAATGGGAAACTAAACAAAATGAATTTACATCAGATGTATTACAAACAATCGCATCTCAAATAAAAGAAAACTTAAACGACTAATTTAAAAAATCATATTCTTATACAATTATATGAAGTTCGTTGAATTGTATTCTATTATATGAGGTTGCAAAATCATTAGGAAGCGATTAAAATCAATGTAAGTTTCGCTAACGGCAATGAGTGCACGTTAGGAAATGGAGAGCATAGAAAAGTAGAGGAGAGTTTTGTAAATGAATACAAAAAATTTAGTTTTAATGGCACTTTTAGTTGGTGTAGGTGCAGCACTTTATCTGATAATCCCTGGTTACGGTGAAGGGATGAAACCAGATTTTATGTTAACGATGATGTTTATTGGGATTTTATTATTCCCTACCTTTAAGGAGACATTTTTGTTAGCTATTGCAACGGGTATTTTATCTGGTCTATTTTCCACATTCCCTGGTGGATTCGTTCCGAATATAATTGATAAAGTTGTGACAGGTATTGTCTTCTTTGTTATTGTGGTAGCATTACGTAAAGTAGCTCAAAAAATAGCGGTAGGAACAGTACTAGTTTGTCTAGGTACGTTACTTTCAGGAACTACTTTCCTGTCAATGGCGTTAATGTTAGTAGGATTACCTGGAGGGCAAGCATTTGGGGCATTATTTGTCCTTGTTGTTTTACCAGCTGTATTATTAAATGCGATTGCGTTTATCATTATCTACCCAATTATTACAAACCTATTAAAACGTGCAAAATTCAACACGTCAATATCCCAAGCTTAAATGAAAAGTAGACAAAGTACATTCACTTTGTCTACTTTTTTTCTAGACAAATCCTTTCTGCTCTTACTTTTTTTAAATGTTCATTCATGGTTTAATATGGGTAAGAGAGGGAAACTTTTATATATAGAAGAAAATAATAAACTATCGATTACAATATAGGAGTGATAAATATGCGTGCGAAACCATTTTTAATCGGATTATCAACAGGAATTATCGGAGGATTAACTGCTATTATTTTTACTACTCCCCAATCGGGAAATGAGCTTCGTTCAAATGTAGCACGAAATTTAAAAATTGCTAAAACAAGATTATCTGAAATTCAACACCATTCCAGTTCAGTGAAAGAGTCGATTATAACTTTAAAAAACGAAGCGAAAAATAATATCCCAAATATAATGAATGACTTAAAAGGTTCCATTTCCAATTTTAGACAAGAAATTGGATCGGATACAGAGAAGTTAAAAGAAGAAATAGAAGGATTACAGAGATCTATCGCCGAAATCGAGAATAATTTATCAGAAATCAATAATAACAAGAAAAAAGAATAAAAAAACAATTACTCATTTATACCTAATTTATGGTTATTAAATGGGTAATTTTTAATTATTTCATCGTAAATTTTAATATTTTTCAGGCAAAATTCAATTATTTAATTTTTCTAACTTTAAACTTTTTTCTTTTATTGCTATAATATTTTCATAATGTTAAGGAAAGAAGAAAGTAGGTGTTCGCTTTGTCTGATGATTCATACACAATGAAAGAAGCAATGCTTTATAGCCAAAGAATTGCTCAATTGTCAAAAGCATTATGGAAAGCTGTAGAGAAAGACTGGCAACAATGGATTAAGCCCTATGATTTAAACATCAATGAACATCATATTTTATGGATTGCCTTCCATCTAAAAGGAGCATCCATTTCCGATGTTGCAAGATTCGGAGTAATGCATGTTTCAACTGCTTTTAACTTCTCAAAAAAACTAGAAGAAAGGGGCCTATTAAAGTTCTCTAAGCGGGATGATGACAAACGTAATACTTATGTCGAGCTGACTCAAAAAGGCGAGGATCTAATTCTACTTATGTACGATCATTATTACGATACACATCATTCAATCCTTGAAGGATCTCTAGCATTAAAAGAATTGTATGGTAGATTTCCAGAATTTCTTGATGTTATGGCCGTTATACGTAACATTTATGGGGAAGATTTTATTGAAATTTTTGAGCGTTCATTTAAAAACTTCCGTTCTTCTATCGTTGAAGATGAAGACAAATTGATTGTGAAAAGATAAATGACAAATCAAAACCCTTTATAAAGTATGAATATGTTTTAGAATGTCAAGGATGATTATGAGTGTAGCGATACACTCTTTTCTTTTTCTTAAAAAGATTTTCAAAAAATTGGTGTAGCATTAAGACCTTTTTTCCATTACAATATTTTCACTATAAATTTTAAATGGGGTCATTTATCTTGCATTGTTGGAAAACAATAAACATAAAAAAAGAATATGGATCAACTTGGATAGCGATCATGGTAACTTCCTTATTTATACTAGTTTTTTCCTTTTCTTATTTAGTATTTAATCGCTTACACCCAACTTTATATCGGGATGATAATTTTTGGCTATTTGTCGTTGTGTTACTATTACTCTATCCATTACATAAGCTTATCCATTACTACTCGCTTTTCGATTATCGAGTCTTTGTTAAATTTCGAATGCGTATCGATTACAAGTTTATTCCAATCATTCGCATGCGTATTAAAACTATTATTTCAAAAAAAAGATATATTTTTACGTTATTAGCACCGTTTATCATAATAAATACAATACTCATCATATTTGCTATTTCTATTCCCCAGTACACCCACTTCAGTTGTATTTTATTGGGGTATCATTGCAGTATTTGTTTTGTGGATCTTTTATATGTAAAAAATTTAATTGTTGCTCCTAAAGATGCTGTCATTGAAGAAACACCCAAGGGTTGTGAAATTTTAGTAAGAACCCTTTAGTGGTATAATTACTTGTATTACATTGACATTTTTTGTATCCTTAAAGGAAGTGAAAGAGGGGAGGAATAGACTTGCTACTTTTCGTTGTAGTGCTATTCTCAGTGTTTTATTTGTTTCAAATAAACCGCATGACATATGCACTTGTCATGTTAAAAGAAATTCCAGAAGAAAAGCATGAAAAAATATTCCGTACCATAAATGTACTGGTTACCATTTTATTAGTTTCCTTTTACGTTGAAGTTTACGTTGCAATGTAAAAGAAACTTGAAAAATTAATTTTGACTTACAATGGTTGCAATATAGGGGTTTAAAGAAGTTGGTATGGATAAAAAGATAAGAGAGCTAATGCTAAACATTAGCTCCCTGCCTGTTTCGTTACGTATGTTGTTTTATTAGTAAATGAACGCAGCACCTACAATGATTAATAAAATGAACAACACAACTAATAACGCGAAACCACTACCATATCCGCCATTATAGCTTCCCATCACGACACCCCCTTTCAAAAACTATAGTATGCATGCATGTTCGTGGCATATAGGCAAATAAACATGCAACCATTTTTGTTTTTAATCCGTTTATGTTATAGTTACTATTGATTTCAATCGAAGTTAGGAGAGTTTATTACTTATGAAAAAACCGTTTTTAGCACTAACACTAGCTACTTCCGTTTTCGCTCTATCAGCATGTAACTCTGGTGATGAGGTAGTTGTTTCAACTTCATATGGAGATATTTCGAAAGATGAATTTTACGATGATATTAAAAAACTTGCAGGTAATGCCCTATTAGAGCAAGTTGTCATTGAACAAATTTTAGAAAGTAAATACAAAGTGACGGATGAGGAAGTAGATGAGCAATTCAAAGCTGTTAAAGAACAATATGGTGATTCTTTTGAATCTGTATTATCATCAAACGGCCTAACTGAGGAAGCATTCAAAGATAACGTTCGTTTCTCTCTTTTACAAGAAAAAGCTCTTGCAGAAGATGTAACGGACGAACAAATTGAAAAATATTACAATCAAGGAAAATATGAATTAAATGCACGTCACATTTTAGTAGCTGACGAAGAAACAGCTCGTAATGTGAAAGAAAAACTAAATGCTGGTGAAGATTTTGCTGCATTAGCTAAAGAATATTCAACAGACGGTTCTGCTTCTAACGGTGGAGAACTTGGATGGTTTACTGTCGGATCAATGGTAGATGAATTCAATGATGCTGCTTATGCTTTAGAAGTAAATGAAATTAGTGAACCAGTTCAAACACAATATGGTTACCATATTATCCAAGTAACGGACAAGCGTGAAGTAAAAGATTACGGTACATTGGAAGAAAAAGAAGATGAAATTAGAAAAGCCTTAGCACAAAAAGGCGACTGGCAATCAAAAGTAGTAGAGCTAGTAAAAGAAGCTAAAGTAGATATTAAAGATAAAGACTTAAAAACAGCTTTAGACCACTACACAGCAACGGAAGAGAAAGCGTCTGACGATAAAGCTGCTGAAGATGAAAAAGCTACTGAAGACGAAAAATCAGATAAATAATCAAATTGATTTAAAAGCGTAGTATTTTTCAAATACTACGCTTTTTCATATTTTATATTTGTCGTTTCCTTCCCTACTAAAAAAGCCGTTACCTTATTAGGTAACAGCTTTTAATATTTTTATTTCATTGTGAACTGCTAATTACTCAAAGGTTGGCTTGTAGAAAGAACGATTATCAAGTGGGAAAAGTCTTTCGGTAAACTCACCAGGTTTTGTTTTCGATAATGCCCTTGTTAACATGTTCATTTTGGCATCAATATTATCAATGTAATGGAGAATTTCAGCTTCTTGAACCATTGGCTTTTTCGGGCTACCCCATTCCTCTTTACCGTGATGGGATAACACAATATGTTTTAAAATGACAACTTCTTCCCCATCAATGCCTAATTCCTTAGCAGCCTGACCAATTTCATCAACCATAATGGAAATATGGCCTAATAAATTTCCTTCTACCGTATAGGCTGTAGCAATCGGACCCGTCAGTTCTTTTACTTTCCCAATATCGTGCAATATAATTCCTGCATAAATTAAATCGCGATTTAACGTCGGATAAAGATCACAAATTGATTTTCCTAGACGAAGCATTGACACAACATGATCGATTAATCCAGAAGCATAATCATGATGATTTTTCGAAGCGGCTGGAAAAACGGATAGTTCTGATTGATATTTTTTTATAATGTATCGTGTAATTCGTGAAATATTTGGATTTTTAATTTCAAAGAAAAATTGTGTCAGTTCTTCAAAAAGCTCTTCTTTCGGTGTAGATGCAGACGGTAATAAATCATTTATTTGAATACCTTCATCTGCTCGAGCAACCCTTATTTGTTTAATTCGAAGCTGGTTTTTCCCACGATAATCGTGAATCTCCCCACCAATATGTACGATAACTTCAGGACGATACATATTTTCATGCTCTTCGTTCGTATCCCATAATTTCGCCTCAATATCCCCACTCTTATCTTGTAAGATGAGTGTCATGAAAGGTTTGCCTACTGTTGTAACTCCTTTTGTTGCTTGTTTAATTAGTAAAAATTGATTCACTGATTCCCCCGCTTGGAGTTGGGTTATTCCTTTCATATCGAAAACACTCCTTTTTCTCTTCATTCCGTATGAAACTCTTATTCTATTATTGTAACACGGGAACCTAATAGATACGATTTAAAATCAAAAGAACATTCCATTAATCAAATTTTCTTTATTTTCAATGAATTAATTCGATAGATTATGTATAATGTATTATATCTTCTAGTATGTAAAAAGGTGGGGATACAATGGAGAATTTTCGTTTTACAGCATTTGAAAAAACAGGGGAAATTTTATTTGATGAAATTTGGACATTCGAAAGTGAAGAGGTTGCTAAAGAAAAGGGCCAAAAACAAATTGAAGAGCATGGGGTAGAAAATAAAACACACCGTCTCGTTAACTCGAAAGGCAAACTAATTTTATTCCATATTTAAGTGAGTAAAAACGATTAGGCGTCTCCAAAAGCAGAGACGCCTATCTATTATTTCCCCTTAAATTGCTGCGTTCTTTTTTCAATGAATGCTTTAATGCCTTCTAAATGGTCTTCCGTTTTACGCATACGTACTTGCCCTTCTGATTCTAATTCTAATATCGATGTTAGTTCAGATAATTTTTGTTTATGTAAAATCGACTTCGTTTCTAACATCGCTAAAATCGGAGAAGATAAAATTTTACCGACTAATTGATCGACAAAGGATTCTGACTCTCCTTCTCCCACTTTATGATCGATTAAACCTAAATCAAGGGCTTCTTCTGGACTCATAACATTTCCAGCCCATATAAGTTGTTTTGCCTTTGATGTACCTACCCGTTCTTTCATAAAGAAGTGGCCACCGCCATCAGGAATTAAACCAATACCGATAAAGTTCATGGCAAGTTTACTTTTCTCTTCGGCAACAATAATGTCACAACCTAACGCTAAACTAAAACCTAATCCTGCAGCTGCACCGTGGATTTGTGCAATTGTAATCATTGGCAACTGATACAAAGCTAAAACCATTCTTGAAATATATTCCATGATGTTTCCGAAATCTTTCGGATCACCGGACGTCATCATCATTTTAATATCCCCGCCAGCTGAAAAGATGTTCCCTTCGCCTTTTATTACTAAAATTTGAACTTCAGGATTATCTTTCAGAAATTCTAAACAATCGGCTAGTTCTTTCATCATTTGAAAATCCATGGCATTTGCCACATTCGGTCTGTTAAAGGTTAACGTTGCACGTCGATCTGCCATCTCTACTTTTATTGTTTCATAAGCCATCATACCATCCCCTAATTTTTACAATTTATAGTTAACTATTCAATTTCTATCATCAAATATCCTTTATTTACTTAAATATTTCCCTACTTGTCTCCCGGAAAACAAACAGCCGCCAACAAAAGTCCCTTCTAGTGATCGGTAGCCATGGATACCTCCGCCACCGAAGCCGCTCACTTCACCTGCTGCATATAACCCTTTCAAGATTTCTCCTGCTTCATTTAATACTTGACCATTTAAATTTGTTTGTAGGCCACCTAATGTTTTTCGCGTTAACAAATTTAATCTAACCGCTATTAATGGACCATTTTGTGGATCAAGGAATTTATGGGGTTTTGCTACCCGTATTAGTTTGTCGCCTACGTAATTTCTTGCACTTTGAATGGCCATTACCTGTATGTCTTTCGTAAATTTATTCTCTATTTCCCTGTCTCTTGCCAAAATTTGTTCTTTTATTTTCATAAAATCTAATAAGTCATTTCCAACAAGTTGATTCATTCCATCCACTAAATCTTTTAAACTTCTTTCTACAATGAAATCTTCTCCAAATTCTTTAAAAGATTTAATTGGAGTCGGAGGTCCCGGTAAAACGCGCTTCAATAACTGTAAATAACTTTTATTCGTCAGATCAGGATTTTGTTCTGAGCCAGAAAGGGCAAACTCCTTCTCAATAATTTTTTCTGTTAATATGAACCACGAATAGTCGTGTCCCGTTTTTTGTATAGCCTCTAACGTACTTAACGTATCAAAGCCAGGGAAATTTGGGGCACTGAAACGATTCCCTAGTGCATCAAACCACATGGAAGAAGGGCCCGGTAATATTCTAATTCCATGATTGTTCCAAATCGGTTTCCAGTTTTTCAAACCTTCCGTATAATGCCACATGCGGTCCTTATTCACTATACGAGCACCAGCATTTTCTGAGATTTTTAACATTCTTCCATCAACAAAGGCGGGCACTCCTGCAATCATCTGCTTCGGTGGGTTGCCTAACCTTTTCGGCCAGTTTTGTCGAACGAGTTCCATATTCGCTCCGATTCCACCACTAGCAACAATGACTGACTCTGCAAAATATTCAAAATCAGCCACTTCTATTCTCGAACTTTCCTGTCCCCGTTCAATTTGACATTCTTCAAGTACCTTTCCACTAATCCCTATGACCTCACCGTTTTTTGTTATAAGTTCATCAACTCTATGACGTGGCTTATAATCGATTTTCCCTACCTTTTCAGCTTGCAGTACTTTTTTTGCAAAGGGCTCTACAAGTCCGGGTCCCGTACCCCAAACGATATGAAATCGAGGCACTGAATTGCCATGTCCGCCAGCTAACGCCCCTCCCCGCTCTGCCCAGCCTACGATAGGGAAAAATTTAATGCCGATTGACTTTAGCCATTCGTACTTTTCTTCAGCTGCAAACTCTACATATGCTTGTGCCCATTTATAACTCCATACATCTTCATCTTCCAGTCTGTCAAAACCAGCTGTACCAAGCCAATCTTGCCATGCTAATTCTTTACTATCTTTAATACCTAATCTTCTTTGTTCTGGAGAATCGACTAAAAACACTCCCCCAAAAGACCAAAAAGCTTGGCCCCCTATCGAATTTGCCGGTTCTTGATCAACAATTAGTACTTTTTTATTCCCATCAAGTAATTCACAAGCTGCAGTTAATCCAGCGAGCCCAGCCCCAACAATGATGACGTCGTATTTCACACTTCCACCCCTTTTTGAAATGTATAATGTTATCTTTCTTGAACATTCTTTTTATTTCCTCTTTTCATTGAAGAATAAATTAACTTACTTGCCTGATTTTCTTTAAAAGACGAAAAATCTTAAAAACCTCAATTTAGTTAATTTAATCGAATAAAATCAACCTAATATTCTGATACTTCTACCATTTTCCCAATGTTAATAGCGTATAAGGATGGATATATATACGAACGTTATTTAAAATAAACTAGATAATATTCGTATATAATAGGTATTATTATCTTATAACGAAATTTTTTTTTGAAAACATGTTGACAAAACTGAACAATAGGGATTATGATGTTAACAATTAAATCAACGAAAAATATTAGGACGGAGACATACTCTTTCCTCGAAAACTTAAGAGAGCTGATGGTTGGTGAAAATCAGTGTTTTCTATGATTGAAGTTCCACTCCCGAATAGATTAGCGGAAATACAAGTATGCTAATCCGTAATCGTGCACGTTACGCATTTGCTTAAAGGTTGTCTGAGTCTATTTCAGCAACGAAAAAGGGTGGTACCGCGTAAGAATGTTAATTTAGCCTTTCGCCCCTTACTTAATTGTAGGGAGCAAAAGGCTTTTTATATTTTTTAGAAGCTTTCCCTTCTAAATTATCAAAATCTTTAGAAAAAACATATTTAAAGGAGCGTATTATTCAAATGGTAACAAAAACTGCTACGACAACAGATGAAATTAATGTATTTATTGCTGATCCCCTAAGTGAAGATGGTATTTTCCCCCTTCGCCAGGAAACCGAATTAAACTTAAATGTAATCGTCGATACAGGTCTCACACCACAACAATTAATTTCTAAACTAGCTGACGTCCATGTTCTTTTAGTACGTAGCCAAACAAAAGTCACACGGGAAATTATCGAAGCAGCAAAATCCTTAAAATTAATCGGACGTGCTGGTGTAGGTGTTGATAATATCGACTTGGCAGCAGCAACAGAACACGGAATTATCGTCGTTAATGCACCAGATGGGAATACGAATTCTGCAGCTGAACATACAATCGCGATGATGACTTCCCTAGCTCGTCATATTCCCCAAGCCTACAACTCTTTAAAAAATGGAATTTGGGATCGTAAATCTTACGTTGGCGTTGAGCTTAAAAACAAAACGTTAGGTGTCCTTGGTTTCGGGCGTATCGGTACAGAGGTAGCTTACCGCGCAAAAGGTCAACGAATGAACGTTATTGCTTATGACCCATTTTTAACAGAAGAGCGAGCAAAAGAACTAGGCGTAACAAAAGGAACAGTAGATGAAGTCGTTCAAGCTGCTGACTTTATTTCAGTTCATACACCGCTTCTACCGGAGACTCGTAACTTATTAAATAAAGAAAAATTCGCTATCATGAAAGACGGCGTTCGAATTATTAACTGTGCCCGTGGTGGAATTATTAACGAAGACGATTTATACGATGCAATCGTCGAAGGAAAAGTTGCCGGTGCAGCCCTTGACGTATTCGTTGAAGAGCCAGCGACAGATCACAAATTATTGAATTTACCACAAGTCATTGCTACTCCTCACTTAGGTGCTTCCACAATAGAAGCGCAAGAATCAGTAGCCGTGGACGTTTCAAATGATATTATTAAATTCTTTAAAACAGGTACGGTTACAAATCCTGTGAATATGCCTTCGATTCCAAAAGAGTTATTGGCACAAGTAGAACCGTTCTTTGAATTAGCTGAGAAATTGGGTTCTTTCTTATCTCAAGTGACGACTGAAGCCATTAAAGAAGTGAATATTTCTTATGCTGGTGAAGTAGCAAATTACGATGTCCGTCCATTAACATCTAATGGATTAAAAGGATTGCTCAAAAAAAATCATGGTGACCACGTAAACGATGTAAATGCCCGTTATTTATCTGAACGAATTGGGATTAAAATTAATGAGCATAAAACGACTACTGCGAAAGGTTTTACGAATCTAATCACAGTAGAAGTTAAAACAGAGCATGAAGTACACTCAGTAGCAGGAACATTATTAAACGGCCTTGGGGCTCGTATCGTAAAAGTAGAAAATTATGTTGTAGATGTTATTCCTGAAGGTCGCCTACTTTATATTAAAAATACAGATAAACCAGGTGCAATTGGTCGTGTTGCCACAAAATTAGCTGAAAAAAATATTAACATCGCCACAATGCAAGTTGGTCGAGATCAAATTGGCGGCACTGCTGTCATGATGTTGACAATTGATAACGATGTAACCGAATTCGATTTACAATACGTAGCTCAACTTGAAAATATAGATGAAGTTAAAGCAATTACTTTATAATACTTATATAAAAAGCCGCGCAAAGAAAAAATTGCGCGGCTTTTTTCTTAATTTAATACTTGATAAAGTACATAAAACCATTATTTATGAGCAATATAAAAGTATTGTATTTCTGGAAAAAGAGAAAGGGGCAACCATCATTGTCGGAACAATTATCATTAGATCCAATTTCTCTAAAGAAAGAAACAATTAGTGGAAATTTACAAAGTACTATGGAGATTTTCAATTCCTTTTACTCGATTCCTATCAATAGTGATGTTAAAGTTCGAAACCTTCTTATTGGCGGATTAAATAAAAAGGCTTCTATCATCTATATAAGTACCATTACAGATTCCCAAGTCATTGAAAATCAAGTTATAAAAAACCTACTATTAAATAGTGATGATTCGAAGGAAGTTCAAGATATTCTATCAACGAAAACAATTAAAAATGTAGAAATAATTGGGGATATATTAAAAGAAATAAATAAAGGAAATGTTGTAATTCTCGTTGATGGACATTCCATGGCTTATATTATCGATGCAAGCAAATTTCAAGGAAGATCTATAGAAAAAGCAGAAAATGAAGTATCCCTTAAAGGACCAAAGGAAGCATTTAATGAACAAGCAGTGGCGAACATTTCATTAATTCGGAAGAAGATTAAAAATGAAAGTCTCATTGTTGAAATAACCCCAGTTTCCGTAAGAGCCAATAATGAATTATATATTCTTTACATGAAGGATTTAGTAAATGACGAATTACTTCAATCAGTGAAAGAAAGAGTCAATTCACTAGATGTAGCATCTATACAAAACCTCTCTTTATTAGAACAATTTATTGAAGACCGGGAAAAATCCATTTTTCCAACTATTTTAAATACGGAAAAACCAGATCGGGCAGTTGCCTATTTAGAAGATGGTTTTATCATTTTACTAATGGATAATTCACCGACATCTTTAGTATTACCCGCGACTTTTTGGTCTTTTTTTCATCTTTCCGAAGAAAATTATTTACGTATACTATTTGCAAACTTTATAAGATCATTACGGATTTTAGCCTTATTTATCACTTTATTTGCATCTGCTACCTATATTTCCATCACAAATTATCATGTGGAAATGATTCCAACAGATTTACTTTTAGCAATCTCAGCAACTAGAGAAATTGTACCATTCCCATCGGTCATTGAAATATTGTTAATGGAAATCGCCTTCGAACTTATTAGGGAAGCTGGTTTAAGAGTGCCAAGCCCGATTGGTCCAACCATTGGCATTGTTGGAGCTTTAATATTAGGACAAGCGGCTGTACAAGCGAATATTGTCAGTCCACTTGTAGTCATTATCGTTGCCCTTGGCGGCTTATCCTCCTTTGTAATTGGTGATATTAATATGAATTTCACCATTCGATTATTAAGATTTCTATTTATTATCTCAGGGGCACTTTTCGGATTTTATGGGATGGCAGCAGTATTTACTGTCATTTTATTTTATATGCTATCCATCAAGACTTTTGGGGTTCCATATTTATCTCCGATGACACCAAAATATGTTTCCTCAAAGGATACTGTGTTCCGGAAATTATTACAAAATCAAATATTTAGACCCGGTTATTTAAAACCGAAAGATATGGATAAAAAAGCAGGAGAATAGCGATGGACAAAACAAAGGGGACAATTGGTACAAGAGAATTTATCGCCATTATTATTCTTACAATCGGAACAAAATTGGCGGATGATACACCAAGTCTATTTTTTAGTAGTATGGGAAGTGCTGCTTGGATGGCACCTATTATTATTGGGGTCACAACCATCTTACCCGTTTTTTTTATACTAAAAATTTTCACAATATATCCAAATAAAACTTTTGTTGAAATTATTAAAGAAGTATTCGGGAAATATGTTGGATTTTTCGTCCTATTCGCATTATGGATTATTCAAATCTCTGCCCTTATCATCGATTCCTCCATTTATACAGATATTATGGGAACGATGTACTTTAACGATACACCTACTATTGTTATTTACGCAGTATTAATTTCTGTAGCGGCATATGGAGCAAAAAAAGGTTTTGAACATATTAGTTCCTATGCATGGATTATTATTGCCGGTGTAAAAGTTACCGCATTAACCGTTTTAGTATTAATAGTTTTACAAGGTCGTCCCGAATTTATTTTCCCTCTATTTGGAACAGGAAAATGGGAAATTATAAAAGGAAGTACATCTTATATATCTATTTTTGCAGATTTATTTTATTTTGCATTCATTGCTTCGTATTTAAAGAGTACAAAGGTTTTAAAAAAAGGGATGTGGATTGGGTTAGCCTTTATAACGATTGAAATTTCTACAGCCATTATGTCTTATGTAATGCTGTTTGATTTTAATGGTATAAAGCTAATCGACTATCCTTACCATGAGTCTATACGAACAATCCAACTCGGGTTTATAAGAAATACAGAGTCGCTATTCTTTCCCTTTTGGTTAATTGCAACTTTTGCGAGATTTTCCTTTTACTTTTATATAAGCGTCTTATTATTCAGCACTCTATTTAAAATTAGTCAAAAGGAATTCATTATCCCTATACTTGCAACATTAATCGTATTTTTCGGTATGATACCTGAAACTCCAACCTTTGCAATTTATACGTTAAGAGGAGAATTTTTAAAACTAGTTACTCCAGTGTTTTTGTTCCTACCATTTGTTATATGGGTATTAGCAAAGCTAAAAGGAGGTTCAAAAAATGATAAAAAGAAAGCAGCTGAGTAAATTATCGTGCCTTTTTTTAATGTTAATTTTTTTAAGTGGTTGTTGGGATCAGTTAGCTATAGATGAAAGGGCCTATGCTTTTGCCATTGGACTAGATAAAGGAGAAGAAGAAAATCAAATTAAAATAACATTTCTTATTACGAATCCTGAATTATCTAGATCAGAAGGTGGACAAGGATCGAATGAACCTCCAAGAGAAATTATTACTTTTCAAACGAATGATTTAATTTCTGCGAAGGATATGGCGAATACGGTCATTACAAAACAGGTTTCATATACACAACTAGGCTATCTTCTTGTTTCGGAAGAATTAGCGAAAGACAAAAACTTTGTACGATTAATGTATGATGTTGCAAAGGAACCGGAAATAAAACGAGGTGTTCGGTTGATTGTAACAAAGGAGGATGCTAGTCAATTTCTAGAAAAAACTCAACCTAAACTTGAAACGAGGGTTCATAAATTTTTTGAATTAATACTCGAATATGGTATTCGAACAGGTTATATACCTGATACGGATATTAACAAATATTTTAGAATTATCGAAGCAAAAGGATCGATTTTTTTAGGAATATACGCTACTACTGAAAAAGACACTTCAGACAATCGTAAAGGCGAAGATAATTTTATAGCTGGGGAATTTAATGCAGAAGGACAAACGAATAATTCAGAATTCGCTGGATCTGCTGTTTTTAAAGAAGGTAGGATGTTAGGGACTTTAACGAGCGAAGAAACAAGACTTACTATACTACTAAATGATACATTAAATTCTGGGCATATGTTAACAACATTTCCCGACCCTTTTGATAGGGAGCATCAGGTTGTCACAAGGTTAGTAAAGAAAAGAAATAATGAAGTGAAGATAAATTTGAACGGGGATAATCCAACAATTGATATAACGATTCCTCTATATGTGGAAGTTCTATCAAATCATAGTATGATTAACTATGCAGTAGATAGTAAAAAAAGAAAGATTTTAAAAAATGATATTGAAGAACGTATTACTACGAAATTTGATAATCTCATTAAGAAGACGCAAAAGGAGTTTAAAGGGGAACCATTTGGTTGGTCCCTTGATGTTAGAAAACAATTTCCAACGATTCCAGCATACGAAAAATACAATTGGGGAGAAAAATATCCTGATTTACAAGTGAATGTATCGGTTAACATTAATTTTGGGCAATTTGGTAAACAAAGTGAAGTTCCTGCTTTAGAAGGAAGTGGCGATTAGGTTGGACTTAATCATTTGGTTGGTTATTGTCATCATGTTTCTATACGCAGTTGGTTTTGCCATCACCCTATGGAAAGAGCAAAACAAAAAAGGTGCCATTGCCGTTTTCATTTTGGCGATAATGATTGTAGTAGTTCCTTTTTTCTCTGTTTTACAATGACATCAGGAAAATAGAAAGCGAAATGACATTTGCACTGTCATTTCGCTTTCCTTGTTATAAATTCTTTAGCAGTTCTTTAAATTCGGTTAAAGACTTCACTTCGAAGGTTGGTGTTACTTTAGAATCGTTACTTTTCCCTTCCCGATTAATCCAAACGTTTTTCATACCGACACGAGCAGAACCTAATATGTCTGTATTTAAATTATCGCCTACCATTATCCCTTGATTTGGCTGAATATTTGCCTTCTCCATCATATATTCAAAAAGGGAGGCGTCCGGTTTTCCGACTCCAAAATCACCAGAAATAATAATATGATCAAAATAGGATTTAATTTCCGGGGTAATTTTTAATTTTAAATTTTGTAAGCTAGGTGCTCCATTTGTTAATAAAACTAACTGATATTTCCCCTTCAAATCATCAAGTACTTTATATGTATCTTCATATACGAAAGGTGAGTTTTTCCGTTCTTCTACAAAACGTTCACCGAGTTCAGCACCTAATGCGACATCATCTATCCCGATAGCTTTCAGACCGTTTGTCCAAGCATCTTTTCGATAAGTCGGAACGATTTTTTTCATTAATTGAAATGATTCAGACGAATCGTCAAAGGTACCCCATAATCCTTCAAAGGGATTTATCCCAATCGATACTGTATATTCATAGGTCTCATAAGATTCATATAATTTACGAGCATGGAGCCGAACCGCAGCCTCCAGCTCCTCCGGTTTTATATTATATTTTGTTGAAGCATAATAACATGTCTTTTCAAAAGCAGTTTGTATACTTTTTTTATCCCATAATAATGTATCATCTAAGTCAAAAATAATCGTATGAATTGGCATTTGGCTCTCCTATGAATATATTTATATTTTAATTGGAATCGAATTTTCGTTCTAAACCAATTATTGGTAGCTTTCTAAAATAGAAATTAAATGGTATATTTATTTTATCATATTTTCAGAATTATTAGGTTAATTTTTGAAAAGTGAAAATTATATAATAATAGTTAAACAATTCTAGCACCAACTGTTTTTACAACAGAAGCACTAGTAAAAGGAGAGAAATTAATGATTAAGAAATTTGCAGCAGACGCTTTAGGACTTTCGGATATCGGTAAAGTAATTGAACCTCAAGACTACGATAAAACAGAATCGGATGATTACGTTTTACATGAGAAGGGCGAAAAAATTTACTTCCTTATAAAAACAAAAGCGGATGAATATTGTTTTACTAATTTTGCCCTTATACATGTTGATGGTGATTCCGCAGTAAGTAAAAAGCGTACATTAAGACGTTACGATTATAAATATAATACGTTACGCCAAGTATCGCTCGAAACTGCAGGAACAATTGACCTTGATATTGAAATAAAATTCACAATTGGCGAAACGCCATTATCAATTGATATTAATAAAAGTTATGCTGAAAAAATTAAAGATCTTTATAAAAGCTTAATTACAATTGAACGTATGATGCGAGATAATGAAAAACACCGCAACTTTATGTTTGATAGTTTAGAGTATGCAACAAGAAGTGTTTCTTCAACAGGTTATGGACAAACATCCCCTGCCGAATCCTTTAAATCCATTGCTGAATTTGCTAACCAATGGTTAAAAGAAAGCAGTAACAACTACTCAAAAGAAGACTTTGGAGATGTGTTCGAATTATTTATTAAAAACTAATCATCTTAAAAGCAAATTAAAATATTCTACCAAAATAAAAGTGGTATTAGTTCTTTTCTAATACCACTTTTATTATATTGCTATATTCCCTTTAAAGTTACCATCCTCTCAAATCGACTCATTGATTGCCTTACGTTGAACAATAAAAAAGAATAGCCCTTGTCTATTCTTTTTAATTAACTGTATATTGATTTCGCCCATTTCGTTTTGATTTATACAATGCATCATCAGCTAATTTAAAAATTTTCTTTTCATCTGTAATCATTCCACGATAATTCGTACTTACCCCGATACTAATATGAATCGGAATTTTTTGATCATTTACCTCTATCACTAATGAAGTGAGATGTTTATGAAGATTTTCCACAATCGATTGTAATTCTTTTAAGTTTTCCACTTTTAAAATTGCAATAAATTCATCTCCGCCATATCTAGCCAAAAAGCTATTATAATTAGCTAAACAAAGATTTGCCTCGTAAGCGATTCTCTTTAATACATCATCACCAGCTAAATGGCCGTATTGATCATTTACTTCTTTAAAATAATCTACATCGAAAATGATAAACCCGATTAGACCATCTTGCTGTTGAGCTTCTACTAACCATTCTTTTATATTTTTTTCAAAATAATGACGGTTATAGCAATTTGTTAATGGATCCTTCGTTGACATTGATTCGTATTGTTTATTATTTTGAGAGACTTCTATTTGCATTAAATTTTGATTTAAATTAATTTCTTTCAACTTTAAAAGAATATTAATATAATCTTTCTGAATTGCGATTAAACGATCTTTATCATTTAGCTCCGTCATAATTTCTACTAAAGTTTTATTAATCTCTTCTAATTGAATTAAATCATTGTTATTTAATGCAAACCCTTTTGCTTTCTCTAATATTTCACACGCTTCTTCATAACGTTTTTGTTTTTTAAACCATAGTCCTTTATATTGATAAACATAAATAGAAGGTTTCACCATTTTTTTACCTTCAATGTAAGAAAATAAAAAATCAAAAAGCTCTTCAGCTTTATCAAATTGCTGAAGTTCTGTATAGGCCTTGGCTAAATTTAACCGAATATGTAAATAGGCAGGAATATCAAAACCACGCTCTTCGTAAAACTGCTTTGATAATTGAAGACATTTTGTAAGAAGTTCAACTGCTTCTTCCGATTGACCTATATCTATATAATGTACACTTAAATTATTATAAATATTGCAAAGTAATGATAGATCATTATATTGAACCGCTAAATTTTTCGCCTTATTTAAATATTCCAAATATTTATCTTTGTTACCAAGTTCTCCACAAGCAGCTGCAAAGGAATTAAAATATTTGATTTTTTGTTCAGTCGTTCCATACTCATCAATCCACTCTGAAGCCTTTTTTAAATCAGCAATACAAGATTGAATATCTCCTAATTGATAAGAAATCCAACTCCGATTCCAATATAGATCTATTAATATGGTGAAATTTTGTTCTTCTAATGCAAGACTTACCGTAGGGTCAAACAAATTAAAAAACTCTTCGAAACGTTCTTCTCTTGAAAGAGCGGTCATCGTAATGTTTAATTCCTTTAGTTCTTGCATATTTTCACTTCCTATCTATTTCCCACTACTTTTTCAAATCTTATATTTAAGTTATACATAAAATTTTAGTATATTACAAATTTTTCCAAATACTAAATTTACTATAAAAAGAATTTTCTGTCTTTTAGGTTCTTTCATTTTACCTATTATTTTGTAAAAATGAAAGGATTTTTGAAACATAAATAAAACAAAAATGTTAGTACTTTGAAACAAAAATAACTTGTATTTATACAGTTCGTGTTAAAAAAAGACAGAGAACAATTCTCTGTCTTACAAAATCTACTGCTTAATCTGTGTATGGTACAAATCATTTAGCATTTCAATTTTTTTCTCAATAGTCTCTTCAAAGGTCATAATATAGGCAGCCGGATCTTTCGGATTATGGAATTGTGTAATTTTACCTGTTACCGGATTAACAAATTTCGTTGAAGCGCCACAACCTATTCCTAAAATCGTCTGAACTTCTTCCATAATCACAATATTATAGATGCTTTCTTCTCCTGGTTTACAGTACCCGACATTTTCTAAATTACCTAAAATATTTTTTTGACGGTATAAATAATAGGGAACATAACCGTTTTCAGCTGTCCAAGTACTTGCCATTTCCATCATTTTTGTAACCGTCTCACGATCAGCGACTTTATATTTATCTTTATTATGGGTCATTTCCGAAGCCCGTTTAAAAGATAAAGTGTGTACGGTTAACGACTCAGGTTGCATTTTCCCACTTTCGTCTAATGAATGTTGGAATTCCTCAATTCCTTCATTTGGTAAACCAATAATTAAATCCATATTAATATTGTTCATTCCCGAGTTACGAGATAACCAAAATTTATCGATTGTTTCTTGTACAGAATGATGACGACCAATCGCTTTTAAAGTTTCATCTGTATAACTTTGAGGATTAACTGAAATACGATCAATTCCCCATTTTTTTAATACTTCTATTTTCTCAATCGTAATCGTATCAGGGCGACCTGCTTCTACCGTAATTTCCCTAATTTTCTCTGGATTTGGAAAGGATTCAAACATCGTTTGATAAAGGGCATCCATTTCATGGGCTTCTATTGAAGTAGGAGTACCTCCACCCCAATAAACGGAAGTAATATTCATATTATTTTCTTTAAGCCATTTTCCCATTGCACGAATTTCGATATGCAATCCATCGATAAAAGATTCGACACGACCAGCTTTCCTATTGCTTGCGATAGCATAGGCTGGGAATGTACAGTAGGCACACTTTGTCGGACAGAATGGAACTCCAATATAAACTGAAAGTTCCTTACCGATTTCGTCTAAATCTGGAATTGTCTCTAATTGGCGTTTAACAATTTCACGCATAAGGGCAATTTTAGAATCTGATATACGGAAATCCTTTTTCAAAATAGCAAATATTTCTTCATCCTTTAATCCTTGTTTCCGATATTTGTGGTAAAGCTTTGTAGGACGCACTCCCGTTAAAATGCCCCATTGTTGGGTCATGCCTGTATATTGCTCAAGGGCATCTAACATCACATGGGATAAGGCACGTTTCATACGGATACCTTGTTCTTTTTCCGTTCCTTCCGATTCATAACGAATCGAATAATCACTTGTATATGTTTCGTTTTCTACTTCTAATTCACAAGCTGTATGAATGGAGAAATCTTTATCTATTGAATAATGAAAACGAAAAGAAAGTTCTGCATCGTCGGCAGCTACTACAATCTTTGAGTCTTCAAAAAATAAATTTGCTATATGATTTAACACGCGATTCCAATCTTCTTTAAACACTTCATTAACTTGGATCTTTTTCATCGTTTATACTCTCTTCCCTATTAATATTCGTTCATTTAACAACAAAGGAGAATTCCTACTCCCTAAACAGCCTATCTAATCAGCGATGTATGTGAAGGGAGATTTTCAAACGTTAATTATAACATGTCATTTAAATATAACAAATTGTTCATTAAAATGGCTCATTATTACTTTTATATTGACATTTATTTTCTTCATAAAAAAACCACACAATTTTTTTGTGTGGTTTAAACTATTACAATCCGTCGTATAAAGACTGGATAGGTTTTACTAATATACGATTTACTTCTTCAATTACTTTGCTTAAAGCCATTTCAGCCTCTAACATAGCTAAAATTTTCGGGCTTGATTGGGCTAATTGAGCAGCCTTTTGTGCAAAGATTAATTCATCTTCTTGTAACTCTTCACCGTTCATTTGCTTTTGTTGAAGCTTCATTTGAATATCACGGAAATTCGTAAACAATTTCGTCGCTTCTTCATCTGCTCGAACAGCTTCAACTGCATCTTTCAAAATTTTAAATTCATCCGTTTGATGTAAAGACGCTTCTAATTTGTTAATGTCTTCATAAATGTTAATCAAAAAATTTCCCACTCTCATTTTTAATTTAAAAGATAGACAATTAATCCTTGTAAAATACCAATTGCTCCACCTAATACAGCACCTAAAATCGTAATCATTTGCAATTCTTTGTTGGCAATCCCGATTACAAGCTCTTCTAATTTTTCTAAAGGGAAAGAATCCACTTGTTCCCGAACTACTTCCTCTAAATTCAAACGATTTAATACATCTTCCAGTTTACTTTCAGCTTCCGTAAACCCTTTATGAACTAATTTAGGTAACAACTCATTTTTAACATATTCATTCCCTTGTGGCCAATAATAGCTAATCGTTTTTTGAAGATGTTCTTGAATGTTAAGTTCTTGTTTTGCGTAACGTTGAATATTTTTTAAAATGTTATCAAAATCAATATTCTCGAGATACTCTATAACCGGCTGTTGTTTAATAGTATCCCATTCTTTTAAGAAAATGTTAACTAATAAATGTTTCGTTCCAGGTGCGTTTAAAAAATGTATAATTTCCTTTTGAATTTTCGATACGATGGAAGTTGAATCTCCTAATAACATTTGAATCATTCCACCGAAGGAACCTTTTGAACCTAAAAAGTCATCCATCATATTTTTAATCGTCATCTCACCTTTTGTGGATTGGAAATATTCCTCCCCTTTTGCTAAAAGGTATGAAGTGATTTCAGGAATTTTTTTATCGATAGCCTGTTGAATATCGTTTGGTAAAAGTTCCTCAATCGATTTAGTAGAAATTGTTGTTTTCATCGTGTTAAATTGCTTTTCAATTAACAAATCTACTTTTTCTTCAATTGTATTTGGCAAATGCTCAAATCCGCCTAACTTTAACCAGTCATATATTGTTTTATCATCTGTAAAAACTGTTTTTTCGACTTTCTTTTGGGCAAATTGTAAAACCGACGAACGAATGTCTTCATTAAATAGTCTCTTTTGAAAAACTTCAGGAGTTAATAAATAATTTTTTACAGTTGCACCAATTTGTTTTGATAATTCCTGACGACGTTTCGGAATGAGACCTGGTGTAAACGGTATACGCCAATTTTTGATGTATAGTGCATTATATGGTCGAAACAACATTTTAATCGCAAGATAATTCGTAAATCCCCCGATTAATGCTCCAACTACTGCCATAAAAATGATCGTGACTACTACATTTTCCATCTAAATCCTCTCATTTCTTTCAAACTGTGTTCCAATTATATCAAAGGAAATGGATTTAAAGATAATGTTAGCCTTTCTTTCCCACTTTTAGTACGATAAACGTAATCGATAGTTTCAAGGGGGATTCGTATGATTCAACATTTTCAATTTAAGCCTTTATTTGAAAACAATTTATTGCCGGGGTGGGCGATATCTTTTTACTACAAACAGCAACAATATAAAGCTGAGTATAAAAAAGATGGAAAAATTGTATGGTTAGGTACCAAACCTTCTAAGGAAGAAGAAGAAACAGTTAAAAAAATGATTCATGAATTAATGCTTTTCCATGTTTATGATTGATAAAAGGCGAGTTCGGATATGTCGAACTCGCCCTTCTTTATACTTCCTTTACTTTATATTTTCGAGCAAAAACGATATAAAAGTATGTGGAGGCTACTAAATATAAACATCCCGTAATCGTAAAGGTATAAGCATAACCCCAGTAATTTCCATAGGTCGTAACGAGCCAAGCAGCAGGAAGCCCCATCGTTGCCCAACCAATATTAAAAACCATCTGACTTACCGAGTTACCAAGACCTTTATACTTGTCATGAACAACATCCATCGCAATGGCACTCTGAATCGGATTTCCTGCATTCATCAATGCCTGCCTCATTAAAAATCCAACGGAAGCAATGAACAACGAATTTGTATAAGCAGTTAAAAATAAAAATGGTATTGATAGAAGTTGAAAAATGACTAACGCCCGAACTTTCCCTACTCTTTTGACTAAAATCGGTCCTATCAACATTGCAACGGCTGTCATTGCAGATCCTAATGCAATAATGAACCCTACATAGGAATTCGATGCATCGAAACGATTGGCAAAATATAAATTTAAGTACGGAATAACTAATCCAGATCCAGTTCCTATCATTAAATTGGCTATGCCAAATAAAGCAATCATTTTAAAGTTTTTCTTAAAGCTGCTGTCACCATTATCATCTTCTTTTAATCGCTTATTTTGTAACGCTTTTTCATCCTTTTGGGACCTTTCACTCGTTTTTAATTGAAGGAGCGGAATTAATCCGACTGTAAAAATTGCTGCTCCTATCATTAACGACCCTCTAATACTTTCTACTTCTCCCAATTGGAAAAAGAATTGAAAGCCATCTGCTACAAATCCCCCAAGTAAATTTCCAAGGACATTTGCTATCGTCACGAAAGAAAAATGAATGCTAAATAATTGAATCCGTTCATTTGGTTTTGAATTCTCAGCTAGAAAAGGAACAGCTGATACTTGAACAAACGCCCAAATGATACCAGCTATAAAGGCAAAGGTGAGAATTGGTTGTTCGACTGAAACGATACTCCTTCCAAAAAGCATTATAGCTGTTATAAGCGTCCCTATTAAAAGAATGGATTTCCTTCCATAACGATCACTAATAATTCCAGCAGGTACTAACATTAATGCCGTTGCGAGTGAATTTATAGAAATAACGCTTCCATTGACTGCCTCCGAATAACCTAACTCCCGAATGTAAAGATTGTACATTACCATAAATACACCCATGCCTATTTGAATAAGCACATTGGCAACCATAAACAATTGAACATTTCGATTAAATGACTTGATTGTTTTATAACTATTTTTCATCCATTTGTACATAGCGACTACACCGCTTTCCAAACATTTCACTCGTTCACTTACATAACTATGTAAAGACTAATTCGAATTTTCTATATATTTCGTTACCCTAAATATACGACCTTCGTTATAAAACTGCAATACTTTTATAAAAAAGAGCTAGCCCAAATGCTTCCCTTTTGTAATAACGATGGGAACTCATTTAGGACTAGCTTCACTTTTCTTCTTATTGAAGGGCCCCTGCCTGTAATCGGTACATCGTCTCATAACGACCACCTAATGCGATTAACTCATCATGAGTCCCTTGTTCCACAATTTCTCCCCTATCTAATACTAAAATCTGATCAGCATTTTTAATTGTTGATAGACGATGGGCGATAATGAAAGTCGTTCTTCCTCTTTTCAAAACTTCCATCGCATGCTGGATAATTTCTTCTGTCTCCGTGTCAATATTAGACGTTGCTTCATCTAGTATTAAAATCGCCGGATCAAAGGCTAATGCCCGTGCGAAGGATATTAATTGCCTTTGCCCTGAAGATAGGGTACTTCCCTTTTCAATTACCGGTTCATCTAATCCCTTTTCAAGATTTTTTAAAACCCTTTCTCCCCCTACTGCAGTTAACGCTTTTTCAACCGTTTCTCTAGAAATACGTGGATCCCCTAAACTGACATTTGTTGCAATCGTTCCTGTAAATAAATAAGGGTCTTGTAATACGATTCCCATATGCTCACGAAAGGCTTGACGGGGGATGGATAGAATATTTTGACCGTCTATTAAAATTTTTCCCTTTTGAGGATCATAGAAGCGGAATAACAAATTCATTATAGAACTTTTCCCTGATCCTGTATGACCAACAAGGGCTACTGTTTCCCCTTTTCTTGCAGTAAAATTAATATTTTTCAATACATAGTCATTATCTTTATAAGCAAAGGATACATTATCAAACACTACATTCCCCTCATATCTTGGAATGGATTGTGTGCTTACCGGCTCTCCTTTTCGATCTAACAATTTAAAGACACGAGAACCAGCAACAAGGGACCGTTCCAATTGGGAGAATTGATTGACAATATTAACGATCGGACTAAATAATCTCGTAATATAGTCAACAAAAGCGTATAAAGTTCCCGCAGTAATGACATCTGTAGTAGTCATGGACTGGGTACCAAAATAGTAAATAAAAATAGCGAAGATGATTAAACGTAAAACATTCACTAAATTAAATGCTGTCGCTGAATCTAAAAACAATAATTTTCTTTGATATTCATAATGCTCATTATTCATTTCAGCAAATTCTTCCTTCATTTGCTCTTCCCGTTTGAAGGCTTGAATAATGGTCATTCCTTGAATCGACTCATTAATCATCGCATTAATATCTGCAATCTTAGTTCGAACAACATGGTTATATTGGGCAGCATATTTCCGATAACCAATCATCCAAAAATAAACGATCGGGACAACGACTAATGCAACAAGGGCCATTTTCACATTTAATATGAAAAGAGCTATATATACTCCGAAAATGGATATAAAGCTTGTTGCAAATTGGGATAACACTTGAACATATAAATTACGAATAGCTTCCGTATCATTCGTTACCCGCGCTACAATTTTCCCAGCAGGTAAATTATCAAAATAGTCGATGGGCATTGTTTGAATATGTCCAAAAACGTCTTGGCGTAGCTTTTGAATAATTCGGTTCGCCCCAATTTGTAAATAAATATACATAAAGTATCTTAAAACAGCAGTTGCAATCGCTAATACAAAAAAGACAATTAATAAATGAATAATCGGTTCAAACTGTAATGAACCTGGTGTCATATAATGGTCAATAATATATTTCGCGATGAATGGTCCTGCCAAATCGGTTAATACCGCGATTGTTAGTAAAAATAATCCGATATAAATAGGTCTTTTAAATAGTAATGCATATTGAACTAAACGTTTACTCGTACTCATTCGCTAGACACCTCCTCTAGCTGTTGTCGATCGTACTGTTCTTTATACCAGCCTTCCTTTTGAAGAAGTTCCTCATGGGTACCTTCTTCTATAATTCGGCCATCATCCAATACGATAATATGATCTGCATGCTGAATAGCTGATAAACGATGGGTTGTAATAATGGTTGTTTTTCCATTTCGGACACGACCAATATTTTCGATAATTTTTGCTTCCGTTTTTGCATCGACTGCGGATAAGGAATCATCTAATATAAGAATCTCTGGATTTTTAATGAGCGCCCGGGCAATCGATACCCGCTGCTTTTGTCCACCAGAGAGGGAAACTCCCTTCTCACCAACTAATGTTTCCATTCCTAACGGTAAATTTTTTAAATCATTTTCAAAGTAAGCCATTCTTACCGCTTCATTTATTTCTTCTTCTGTTGCATCTTCTTTCCCAAATAAAATGTTCTCACGGATTGTTCTGGAGAAAAGAACATGATCTTGCGGAACGTATCCTATCCACTCTAATAACTGTTCCTTCGATAATTTTGCTATATCAATGTCTCCAATCGTAAACTGCCCTTCACCTAATGGATATTCTCTAAGGAGTTGTTTTACAAAAGTTGTTTTTCCGGCACCAGTCTTCCCGACAACTCCTAAAGTTTCACCTTGTTTTAAATGTAATGATAAATTTTGTAAGTTTGTCATTTGAGACATCGGATATTTAAAAGAAAATTGATCAAATCCAATAGATGATGGACTCTCTACTGTTATTGGATTATTTATATTTTTTACATCCTGTTCATAGTCTAAAGTTTCTTGAACACGATCTAGGGAAGCGTTACCTTGTTGCATTACATTAATGAGCTCTCCAATAGCCATCATCGGCCATACTGCTAAACCTAAATAGACGTTAAAGGTAACAAGCTGACCTACTGTCATATCACCATTTGATACAAGAACAGCACCATATCCTAAAGCAACGACATAACTTATCCCTGTACCAATTTTTGTAATCGGACCGAATAACGCGTTAATTTTCGCTACATGGATATTTTTTTGGTACACTTCTTCACTCATTTGTGCAAAGCGTTTTTCATCTTTCTTTTCTTGTACATATGCTCGGATAACCCGAACACCCGCTACCGACTCAAGTACACTATCATTTATTTCACCAAAGGATTCCTGGGCTGTCATGTAACGTTCATGAACAATTTTGCCCAAATATTGCATAAGTACTGCCATAATTGGAATCGGGAGCATGGAGAAAAGCGTTAGCTTCCAAGAGATTAAAAACCCCATCGCTAAAATAATGGCACCCATGTAAATTGTAGAATCCATCAAGGTCATAATGCCAAACCCTGCCGTTAATGACACTGCATTTAAATCATTCGTAGCACGAGCCATTAAATCGCCCGTTCGATTTTTTTCGTAAAAAGTTGGTGTCATTTTTAAAAATTGGTGCATCAATTTTTTTCGAAAAATTCGTTCGAGGGTAATAGCCCCACCAAACAATTGATATTGCCAAGTGAAATTCATCGCATATCCAACAACGATAATTAGAATAATCGCTAATAAATAATTACGTAGCGAGTCAGCCGTCATCGAATTCATAGCAATTTCATCGATCGCAGCACCAATTATCCACGGTGGAATTACTTCCACTACATTGGCGATCATTAGGAGAACGACTGCAATCGTATATCTTTTCCAATAACTTTTAAAAAACCATTTTAATTTAAATAAAACATCAAACATTTAGGCACCTTCTTTTCCTATTCATCATTCTCTTTCCTATCCACTATCTACAAACCCATCTTTTAACAACTTTCTTACGTAACACTTTTTCATATTACATCTCTCCCTCTCTTACATTTTGTACTTAAACAACTCTACATAAATCCTTTCCATGATGTCTTATTCGATTGTCTTCTACACCGAACATATCCATAATTTGGAATGTCTTATAAGCAAAAAAGCACCTATCCTTTTTTGTGATAGATGCTCAATAAAAAAAGGATACAAGTATCCAATACCTGTATCCCTTTTTGCTTAAATTTATGCGCGTTTAAGCTATAAACATAAGAAATATATAGGAAGGCTTGGATTAACATATTGAATTGCTGGCGGCAAATTTAATTTAATTTTCATAATCCTAACCTCCCTTTCCTTAAGTTTATTTTCTATTAAAGGGTAGCACACCCATTTTTTGAAAGTCAACAATTTTTAGAAAATAGGGAAAACATTTTTATGTAAGCTATGTAACTCTTCTGTTTTAACCATCTATTAATCTAATCCTACTAGGAAATTCGTCTCTAAAAATGTGAATATTCTTCCTAAGAGCATGTTTTCAATTTGTATTTTTGCATAAAATATTTTATCATTGTATTATTCAATTATTTTTTATTTAACAGGAGGTGTACTCTTTGTTTGCTCCCCTCATTCGGGCTGGAAACAAAGAAAATATTTGGACGTAGACATAGTAGAGCTAACCATTCGGTTGGCAGCATTTGTGTTGTTAATTGCTGCTACGGCATTTTTCGTTGCAACAGAGTTTGCAATTGTAAAAGTGCGATCAACACGTATTGATCAATTAGTTGCGGAAGGCAACAAAAAAGCAATGAAAGCAAAGAAAGTTATTTCAAATCTAGATGAGTATTTATCAGCTTGTCAATTAGGTATTACAATTACTGCATTAGGTTTAGGTTGGTTAGGTGAACCTACCTTTGATTTAATTTTACATCCTTTATTTGATATGTTTAATTTAGATCCAAGAATATCTGGAGTGCTTTCAGTCGTTGTTGCATTCATCATCGTAACTTACTTACACGTTGTCGTAGGGGAATTAACTCCCAAAACGTTTGCCATCGAAAAATCAGAAGCACTTACTTTAAACTTATCAGGACCATTAATTATGTTCCATAATGTTATGTACCCATTCATTAAAGCGTTAAACGGATCTGCCCGCGCTTTATCTGGATTATTTGGTTATAAAATGGTTTCTGAATCTGAAGTAGCGCATTCTGAAGAAGAACTTCGCATTATTTTAACCGATAGTTATAAAGGTGGAGAGATTAATCATTCAGAATACGAGTACGTTAATAGTATTTTTGAATTCTCTGACCGTACTGCGAAGGAAATTATGGTACCTCGAACTGAAATTACTAGTATCGAAAAAGATTTAACTATAAAAGAAGTATTTGAAGTTATGGGCGTGGAACAATATACACGATACCCTGTTATTGATGGAGATAAAGACCATGTAATCGGTCTAGTAAACTTAAAACATTTATTAACGGCTTATATTAAAGATCCTGCAAACGGTAACAAATCTATCCAAGAATATATGCAACCAATTATCCGTGTTTTTGAAACAGTTCCGATCAGTGATTTATTACTTAAAATACAACAAGAACGAATTCATATGGCAATACTAATGGATGAGTACGGCGGAACATCTGGTTTAGTCACAATTGAAGATATTATTGAAGAAATTGTCGGGGAAATTCAAGATGAATTTGACGATGATGAAATTCCCGAAGTTCAAGAAATTAGTAATGATCATTATATAATAGATGCAAAAATGTTAGTAGAAGAAGTAAATGACATGTTAGGAATTGAAATCGACGATGAAGATGTGGATACTATCGGTGGCTGGTTCTTAACACAACGATTTGATGCTGTTGAAGGCGATAGCTTTGATTTCCAAGGCTACGAATTTAAAATAAAAGAATCCGATGGACATCATATTCTTTATATAGAAGTAACAAAATTACCTGAATCCGCACAAACAGAAGAAGAGGAATCAGAAGAAGATAACTAATTAAACATTTACTTTATTTAAAAACGACTTTCCGAATTTCGGAAGGTCGTTTTATCATGTTCTAAAGTTTTGCCAGGAGGAAACAAAGTGGAGCTATATACAAATTTACGAGCTGGGGAAAAAGGGGCATGGCTTTCCATTATTGCCTATTTATTCTTAAGCTCCATCAAACTTACAATCGGTTATTTTGGAGATTCAGAAGCATTAAAAGCCGATGGATTAAATAATACAACAGATATCATTGCTTCTATCGCCGTACTAATTGGACTTCGAATTTCTCAACGTCCTCCTGATTTAAATCATCCTTACGGCCATCTTAGAGCGGAAACGATTGCTTCCATGATCGCTTCATTTATTATGATGATGGTTGGTTTGCAAGTCCTCCTTAGTTCGGTCATGAATTTATGGAATCCTGTACGCCAAAGCCCTTCTACGTTAACAGCAGTCGTTGCAATAGGAAGTGCCTTCGTTATGTACGCGGTATATCGCTATAACTTGTCCCTTGCTAAAAAGATTAATAGTTCAGCAGTCAAGGCGGCAGCCTATGATAACCGTTCTGATGCCCTTGTTAGTATCGGGACAGCAATCGGAATATTCGGAGCAATTATCGGTTATCCAATTATTGATACGTTAACCGCACTCGTTATTGGGATTATTATTATTAAAACAGCAATCGAAATTTTTTGGGAGTCGGTTCAAACTTTAACGGACAGTTTTGATATTGAAGATACCGAAACATTATCCGTCCTCATTGAAAATGTTGATGGGGTTATTGATTTAGTGGATTTTAAAGGGAGAACCCATGGAAATGTCCATTTTATCGATGTAACCGTAACAGTAAATCCATATTTAAATGTTTGGGAAAGTCATCAAATTACAGAAAAAATCGATTCCACTGTGAAACGATTCAATCCATTTTGTACAGTGCTCGTCCATATCGAACCCCATGAAATTCCTACCGCTGTGGAAGAGGATTATCATTTCTAAAGTATTAAAAAGCAACTTTAAGGTATTCCTTAAAGTTGCTTTTTATTCGTACTTTACCCATTTATTCATAGCCCACTGCCTTCGGTTAAACCGTGTTTTACTGCATAAAGGGCAGCTTGTGTTCGATCTTGCACTTCCAACTTCGTAAAAATATTCGAAATATGGGTTTTAACCGTTTTCTCCGTTACAAATAATGAAGAAGCAATTTCTCGGTTGCTTTTCCCCTTCGTTAACTCAGCTAACACATCCCTTTCCCGCGGTGTTAAAGGATTTTTCACATGGGGTAAATTTTCTTCTTCCCGTAGTACCTCTTCTAATTGGGAAGTGGCAACAGGATGAATAATGTTTTCACCGCGAATAATTTGTCTAATGGCATTTACTAATTCATCTGGTTCGATATCTTTTAACTGATATCCTGCAGCACCTGCTTCTATGGCAGGTAAAACATGATCTTTATCAGAAAAACTCGTCAGCATTAAGATAGCAACGTTCGGCCATTTTGCTTTAATTTTTTTCGTCGCCTGTATCCCGTCCATTTCAGGCATAACAAGATCCATTAAGACGATATCTGGTTGTAGTGATTCTACCAGCTCGACCGCTTCAAACCCATTTTTCGCTTCCCCAATTACTTCTATATCCTTTTGTGTTTTTAAAAAGAATAATAAACCGCGACGTACGACATGATGATCGTCTGCAATTAAAACTCGAATCATTTTTCTCCCCCTAATAAGGTAGACGGATTAACAGTTCCGTCCCCTTACCAATTTCACTAACCCAATCAGCTGTACCACCAATAGCAATGGCACGATCTTTAATCGATTGTAATCCAATCGAAGGAAGGCTTAATTTGGGATCGATGACAAATCCCCTTCCTTCATCTTTAATAACAAATAAAATATCTGTTGATGTAACTGTGATATAAATAATCGCTTCTTGTACACCTGCATGTTTTCGTACGTTGTTTAATGCTTCTTGTGTAATTCGAAATAACGTTTCTTCCACACGGGACGGGAATTGAATAACGCCCGAAACGTTTACTGTTAATTTAATATTTAACATTTCAGCATAGGCTTTTATTGCTTCAATTAACCCACTTTCCAATCCTTTTGGACGCAGTTGCCATATCAGTGCACGCATCTCCGTTAAAGCTGATTGGGTAAGTTGTTGAATCTCTTTAAAAGTTTCTTTTATTTCCTGCTGTTCACTCATCTCAATTCCTGCTCGGGCAGTCAAAGTGACGGAAAACAATAACTGATTAACAGAATCGTGCAAATCTCTAGCGAGGCGATTTCTTTCCTGTACAAGGGCAATCTCCTGTTCTTGTTTTGTTAAATTAATACGCTTAATGGCAGACCCCATTTGAAAGGCAACCGATTCTAATAATTCCAGTTCTTCCTCTGTATAACTTACTGTATTTGGAGAAGCCACATTTAAAATACCAAATCGTTCTTCCCCCGATTGCAATGGTACTGTTGCATGGTGAGTAATATTTGCATTATCCCCTATATTCGCTTCAATAGCCGCTTCAATCCGCTGGCATTCGATAATATTAGAAGCCTTCTCCAACTCATGATTTCGATAGCGGGAAACACACCAGCATCCACCTTTTTTTAAATGTTGACAACCGTTGAACGCAAGGGCTTCTGGTAAATGTTCATGGGCTATTAATTCCGATTTTCCCTTTTCGTTAATGAAAAAAATCCAGCCTGTTTCAAAATTTGTTCCACTTAAAAATTTCGATAACGCACCTTTCAGCATAGGAATTAAATCGGTTTCTTCATTAAGTAATTCGGCTATTTCTTTCAGAATCGTTATATTAGAATGATCGCTTACTGACAAACTGTGTACACCTCTCTAAATGAACAAACTATTTTCTAATTTCATCATATCATTAGTCCATAGTAATTGGCATTTGTTGTCTTCTCATACTTTTGAATGAAACATTTGATTAATTTTTGGTTACATTTGAAAGTTATTCTCATTTAATAGGAAATTTAAGTGTATAATAAAAAGGAATTTAGCGTTACTAGGGGGATCGAAATGCAAGTAAATAATACTAGTACTTCTAACGCTTATCACTTAGCCTATGAAACGATACGTAACAACATATTAAGCGGAGAATTACCTGGTGGGACAAAACTTGTTGAGGAACGATTAGCAGCTACGATCGGCGTAAGTCGAACACCAATACGAGAAGCAATTCGTCATTTAGAACAAGAAGGATTAATCAAGGACAAGCGAGTGTATAAACCTACTAGAAATGATTTAATCCACAATTCAGAATTAAGAACTTTAATCGAATGTTATGCTGTAAAAATAGCTGCAAAAAAAATGTCCAAAGAAAATTTAAGTCTACTAAAACAGGCGATGAAAGACTCGAAAAACGGAACTATTGAAGAAATTGTAAGCGCAAACAAAAAATTTCATAATCTTATTATTTTAGAATCGAACAACCCCGTTATAATAGAAGAGGCAAAAAAGACGGATGCCATCTTCGACTTATTTAGTCGTACATTGTTGAAAAGTAAACGACCGTTACTATATGAGGAACATGAAGAAATATATCGGGCTATTGCATCAAGGGATAGTGATTTAGCAGAGGAATTAATAAGGAAGCATTTAGAATTCGATTTAAAATATATGTTGCGGTATACAAGTTACTTTTAGTCCATTTTTTGTACATTTCCTATGATGGATTGGTCAAATCATTTTCTTATAGTATAATTATCCGTAATTCAAAATAATTTACTTATTTTTATGAACAATCTATAATCAGTCTGCGTAATAATATGATTACTAGGAGATGCTAAATGAATAAAAAACTAGAAAATAGTTTGCTATTTATATGGCTTGTGTCATTAGTAGCAACACTTGGTTCACTCTATTTTTCTGAAGTTCGTGGCTACGAACCGTGTGAGCTTTGCTGGTATCAACGAATCTTGATGTACCCGATATTACTCATTACGACAGTAGCTTACATCCAAAAAAATGTACGAATTGCCGTAACAACTGCAGTTTTTTCATGTATTGGTGGAGCCATCTCTCTTTATCATTACGGTATACAAAAACTAGATTTCTTAACTGAATCAGCACCAGCATGTGGACGAGTTCCTTGTACAGGCCAATATATAAACTGGTTAGGATTTATTACAATTCCATTTTTAGCTGGACTTGCTTTCATTTTAATTGCCATCACTAGTTTCTACATGATCAACGTTTTAAAGGGGGAAAAACAATGAAAAAACTAGGTATTATCGGTGCTATTGTCGTTGTTTTATTTGCAGCTATTATTATACTTACTAACTTAGCAAACGAAGATAAATTAAAAGACAATCCTTATGATACAGATAACTTAAATCAATCAACGATTGATTTATTATCCGATGAAAATTATCAAAACATCATTCTTCCCGACGCTTTAGAAGAAAAAATTGCGTCTGGCGAACCTGTCGTAGCGTATATGTTCAGCCCAGAGTGTCCACACTGTCAAAAAATGACACCTGCTCTTATGCCTATTGCTGAAGAATTAGGTGTTCATATCGATCAATATAATATTCTTGAATACAATCAAGGTTGGAATGATTATCAAATTACAGCAACACCAACTTTAATTTACTTTAAAGATGGAAAAGAAGTAAGTCGTATTGTTGGAGATTATTCTAAAGATACAAAAGTGATTTATGATTTCTTAGAGCAAGTAAAATAATAAAGGTATTACTATTTCATAATCGTGTTCTATATAGAGCACGATTATTGTTATTTTGGAGGTATATTATGTTCCAATATGAAGTTCAACAAGAAGGACTATCCGTGGAAGAATTGTTGCGCACAAAATGGCGCCTTGGAAAAAAGATTGTCCATGAATTACGAATGGCAAAAGCCGTAACTTACGAAGACTCGACACCTGTCATTTGGAAAGAACCACTTCGTGTCGGCACTATCCTGTTCTTTCACTATGAAGTACCCGCATCTAGTTATAAACCTACTTCCCATTGCGGCTTAACGATTCAATACGAAGACGACCATTGTCTTATTGTATCAAAACCAAAAGGGATGGCTACCCATCCTAATGATGAGCGCGATGTGGACACTTGTATGAATCATGTTATGGCGCATATTATCGCATGTGGAGGACATTACGCTGAGCATGTTCACCGTTTAGATCGCGGAACAAAAGGTTTATTATTAGTAGCTAAGCATCCTATAGCAAAATCCATTTTCGATCGAATGATTGAAGAAAAAACGATTGTTCGAACGTATGAGGCAGAAGTCCAAGGGAATATCCGTCAAGAAAGTGGTACAATCAATGCCCCAATTGGCAAAGATCGTCATCACGCTACTCGACGGGTCGTTTCAAAATCCGGTCAACATGCTATTACACATTTTGAAGTGGTAAAACGCTTCAAACAAACTTGCCTTGTCCATTTAGTGCTTGAAACGGGTCGTACCCATCAAATCCGCGTGCACATGGCCCATATTGGACATCCTATTGTAGGTGACACTATGTATGACGCAAGAAAAACGGCATCAGGTGATTATGAATTACATGCTATCCAACTGGAGTTTGAACATCCCTTTATCAATAAACGGATAGTTGTTTCTGATATATAACGCAAATTCTCTCCCTTATAACCGTGACATTTAAAAAGGCAATTTTTATTTTTGATTGTAGGAATAGTTTTAATGGTCTATTATGGTAAAAAAAGGAGGGAGTTAATTTATGGAAAGAAGAATAGAAAAGTTATCAATAAATAATAGAACGATTGAATATTCAATTATTGGTAAAGGTGAGCCTATATTCGTTTTACACGGTGGACATTCAAATTGTAATGAAGAGTTTGGCTATAAAGCATTAATTGATAATGGGTTTTCTATAATAACTCCCTCAAGAGCAGGATATGGAGATACATCAAAAGAAATAGGTGAAAGTCTATCTACAGCTTGCGAGTATTATTTAAAACTATTAGATCATTTAAATTTAAAGAAAGTCCACGTAATAGCTATATCTGCAGGTGGACCTAGTGGTATATATTTTGCTTCCAAATATCCAGAAAGAGTTAGTACTCTTACTTTACAATCTGCTGTTACAAAAAAATGGCTTACACCTAAAGATGTAGAATATAAAGCTGCAAAGATATTATTTCGTCCAAAACTAGAAAAATACACATGGAAATTAATTTCATTTATGAATAATCTATTTCCTCAATTTATTTTTAAACAAATGTTTTCTTCATTTAGTAACTTGGCATATAAAGAAGCAACGACAATGCTAAGTAAGGAAGATATTGAAGAAATAAGGAAAATGAATAACCGACAACGATCCGGATACGGTTTCTTTATAGATTTAGTACAGATTAATGACCTTTCAACTGAAACTTTACAAGGAATAAGTTGTCCTACTTTTATAATGCATAGTAAACATGATGGATCAGTACCTTTAGACCATCCATTTTTTGCCCATGAAAATATAACCTCTTCTGAAATGTGTTTGCTTGATACATGGGGACATTTAATTTGGCTCGGTAAATCTGCAAAAGAAACTGATGTAAGTCTTATTAACTTTCTTAAATCCCATTCAGTACATTCTGTAAGGAATGAACCAAGTTTAATTTGAAAATAAAAAAGGATAGATAGGGCCTATGTAATCGCTCTATCTATCCTTCCTCATTTTAAACAAAAATGTTACGTGATAAGACTAAATATTCAAGTCACCTCTAAACAATTTACTAAAAGTCAAAATTGTCTGGGTCTGATCCAAAGCGTTGATTTTTATTCAGTTGATTCATTTTTTCCATTTGTTCTGCTGAAAGTTCAAAATCAAATATTTGCATATTTTGCTCAATACGACTTGGAGTAACCGATTTTGGAATCGTAATAACATCGTTTTGATAATGCCAACGAAGAATGACTTGTGCCGTTGATTTACCAAGTTGCTGTGCAATGTCAGTAATGACTGCATCTTCAAGAACTCTTCCTTGACCTAGCGGAGACCATGCTGTTACTGCAATATCATTTTCTTTACAAAAAGCTCGCAGTTCTTCTTGAGCAAGATATGGTTGTAATTCAACTTGGTTCACCATTGGTTTAACATTTGCCTTTGCAAAAACTTTTTCTAAATGATGAATATGGTGGTTGGATACACCAGGTACACGAATTAATTTTTCTTCATATAGTCTCTCAATGGCGCGATAAGTATCTACAAATTTCCCTTCTACTGGCCAATGGGTTAAATATAGATCTACATATTCAAGTCCTAGTTTTTTTAATGATGTTTCAAATGCACGTAACGTCTCATCATAGCCTTGATCCGTGTTCCAAACCTTTGTCGTCACAAAGATTTCTTCTCTTGCAACGTTCGATTGGCGAATAGCTTCCCCTACTTCTGTTTCATTGTTATAAAGAGCAGCAGTATCAATGGCACGGTAGCCAACTTCAAGGGCCTTTACCATTGCTTGTAGAGCTACTTCAGGCTCTGTCATTTTGTAAACACCTAAACCAAGGTAAGGCATTTCTACTCCATTTGTTAACGTTTTTGATGGTATCATCGTCAAAATTACTCCCTCCTAACTCTTTCATATTAATATTATACGATTATTTATTCAGGTTACTAAATATTTTGAACTGAAATTTCTAATTTATCAATAAATTACTAGAAGGAGTCTAATTTTCCTTAAGTCTATTGTTATAGATATACTTCTCATAAAAAAATCTATTTTAGTCGTTCTAACATGAGCTTTGTAGAAATATACATATATGAAAGGTATTTTTTCTTATTTCCAAGTCCTTTTTCTTAAATTTTCCCGTGGAGAGTGATTCTTATGATGGAAACCCCATTACTGTTAACAAGTTTTCTAAAGCGCGTCGAAAAGTATTACCCTGAAAAACTAGTAATTTCCCGTACTAGCCCTGACACCATTCACCGTATACCTTACAAAGAGTATGTAAAACGAACTCGTAAACTTGCCAATGCATTAACTTCACTAGGCATGAAACGTGGGACGAAGGTCGGTTCTTTTGCGTGGAATCATCACCGACATCTCGAGGCTTACTTTGCAGTTCCATGTGCAGGTGCGATTTTGCATATGGTCAATATTCGTTTATCACCAGAACATATTATTTATGTAATCAATCATGCAGAAGACGAAATTTTATTAATTGATGGTGATCTTTTCCCGTTATTAGAAAAAGCAATCCCTTACTTAAAAACTGTTAAACATATTATTATCATGCAAGATAATATGGAAATCCCAGAATCAAGCTTCCCCAATGTTCATTCCTATGAAAAATTGTTGGATGAAAGCTCAGATGACTTTAACTTCCCTGAAGATTTAGATGAACATACACCAGCTGGCATGTGCTATACAAGTGCCACAACAGGTATGCCGAAGGGGGTTGTTTATTCCCACCGTGGGTTAGTATTGCATAGCCTTGCCCTTGGTTTAAGTGATAGCATGGGATTAATGGAAAGAGATGTCGTCATGCCGATTGTTCCAATGTTTCATGTAAACGCTTGGGGCATGCCTTTTGCCTCTGTTTTATATGGTTGTACCCAAGTACTACCTGGACCTGGATTTACACCATCATTAATCCTTGATTTAATACAAGAGGAAAAAGTGACTGTCACGGCAGGGGTGCCGACTATTTGGCTAGGCGTAGCTCAAGAACAGGAGAAAAATCCACGGGATGTATCTTCCCTACGTTCAGTCGTATGTGGTGGCTCAGCTTCTCCTAAGGGATTAATTAAAACCTTTGAAGAGAAATTTAACGTGCCATTCATTGTCGGTTATGGTATGACGGAAACAACTCCTATCGTTTCCCTCTCTACTTATACATCTTCCATGGATGAGTGGACACCTGAAGAAAAACTAAACATCCGTGCAACTCAAGGGATAACCGTTCCCCTTCTCGATACGGAAGTCGTAAATGAAGCAGGGATAGTGCCGCAAGACGGGCAAACAATGGGCGAATTACGTATTCGAGGACCATGGATTGCAGATGAATATTATAAAGACGAACGGACATCAGAAGCCTTTAAAGATGGTTGGTTATATACCGGAGATATTGCAGTTGTAACAAAAGAAGGTTATATCAAAATTACAGATCGGACGAAGGATCTCATTAAAAGTGGTGGTGAATGGATTTCTTCCGTCGATTTAGAAAACGCTTTAATGACCCATGAAGCAGTATTCGAAGCGGCTGTCATAGCAGTTCCCCACGAAAAATGGCAGGAGCGCCCCCTTGCATGTGTCGTGTTAAAAGAAGGCAAACAAACGACAAAGGAAGAATTAATAAGCTATTTAGAAGGACAATTTGCAAAATGGTGGTTACCAGATGATGTCGTTTTCATTAATGAAATACCGAAAACTTCTGTAGGAAAATTTTTAAAAGCAAAATTACGGGATGAATTAAAAGATTATCAAGTAAAATCTTAACGAACTAAGCTGACTCAAAATCATTTGAGTCAGCTTCTATTAATTTTTCCTTTTATAAGTTTCCTTTTCATCATTGTCATTATCGAGATCATCGAATTGAATTGGATCTGGAAAACGCATATCTTCCTCTAATTGTGCTCCATCTCTCATTCGTTCCATTTGCTTACCTAGAAAGATTAGATCTTCCATATTATTTGCCATCGTACCATTCATAATTGTTTTATCTTGCTCCATCTTTTTTCTCCCTCCTAACATTACTATTCCCCAAAAATAATATTTCACCCATTACTTAAGAGAAAATAATGTAGTAAAGTTTAGTTAGATAAGCTATACTAAATAAAGAGATTTTATATACATGAGGAGGATTCTTCCATGAGCTTAATTTTAATTCTTGCTGTTATTGTTGCATTTTTAATCGCTATCTTTACTGCTGGTTATGAAGGCGACTATACTTCAGAAAAATAATCTCTACAAAAAGGCATGATAACTTTTGTTATCATGTCTTCTTTTTTTGGAAAAATCCTTCTTTAATGCCTAATATGAATTAGCTTGACATGTATCAATTTTGAAAATAAACTAGGTTACATAAAGTAAGTTGATTATTAAAAATAATTTATAGGAGGCAATTGTATGCCGACACATTTTCATAAAAAACCGAACAAGTATATTTCCCACGTTCAACTTAAGGTATCTAACTTACAAAATTCAATCGAATATTATAATACGATTATTGGATTCGATGTTTTAGAACAAACGAATACAACAGCAATATTAACTTTCGATGGTTCAACGAGCGTCCTTTCTTTAGAAGAAATATCTGATGCACAGCCTTTAAAAAGCGGACAAACGGGACTTTTTCACTTTGCTTTATTACTTCCGACAAGAAAAGATTTAGGAAATTTTATTCAACATATGATTCAACAAAATGCCCGTGTTGGAGCTGGCGACCATCATGTTAGTGAAGCTTTTTATTTAAACGATCCAGATGGCAATGGCATTGAAGTGTATGCTGATCGACCTGAACAAAGTTGGATTTGGAATGATTCGACTATTTATATGACGACTGAACAAGTGGACGTTCGTTCCGTTTTGGCAGAAGCTGAAGGTACATGGAACGGCTTACCGGCTGGAACAGTAATGGGCCATATCCACTTGTCCGTAGCCAATATAAGCGAAACGGAAAACTTTTATATAAACGCTTTAGGGTATGAAGTCGTAACTCGCTTCGGTAACCAAGCATCTTTCATTTCTACTGGTAAATATCATCACCATATCGGATTGAATACATGGAATAGTTTAGGCGGTACTCCTACACCTGAAAATGGAGTAGGTTTAAAATCGTTTACAATTGTATTAAATAACGAGATAGAAGCTGAAAAAATAAAAGAAAGCTTATCCACTATAGGAGCAACAGTTGAACAATTTGTAGATGCTCCTAAATTTGGTGGCCGCCAAGCCTTTTCAACAGTTGATCCTTCAGGCATTCGCATTATTTTTACTGTGGAAGGAGAATAAAACAGGTTCAAATATTTTTGAACCTGTTTTTTTCAGTCTTTTGGTCAATTTTTCTAAATTTCACTAACCCTTACTATAAAGAAAAGGGGATGATGACATGAAAGAAAAATGGCCAAACGGAATGGAAGTTGCTCAAGTACGATTTGCAAGACCAACAGATCAATTAAAAGAAATTGAACGATTTTATTGTGAAGGGGTTGGTCTACGGAAAATCGGATTCTTTTCTGGGCACCGTGGTTATACAGGGCTTTTAATTGGATTACCAAATAGTGACTACCATTTAGAATTTACAGAGCATGAAGATGGCAGTCCATGTCCTGCTCCAACAAAGGATAATTTACTCGTATTTTACATACCAAATAAAGAAACAATCGTTGAAATTGCAAATAAATTAGCACAAATGGGCTATCCTGAAGTAGAACCTGAAAATCTTTACTGGAAAGAAAAAGGGGTTACGATTGAAGATCCAGATGGCTGGCGTATTGTTTTAATGAATACAGAAGGCGTATAAAAGAAAGGCTACATTTGCTTATTCCAAATGTAGCCTTCTGCTTATTTTAATCCAGGGAAGTTTTGCTGACGTAGCGCTTCGTAAATAATGATTGCTGCTGTATTCGATAAGTTTAGCGAACGTACATGTTCACTTTGTGGAATACGTAGACACTTATCTTTCCTTTCATAAGCAAAGTCCTTCGGCAATCCCGTTGTTTCTTTTCCGAACATAAAATAAATATCTTTATTTTGGTCACTAAAGTCGTGATTGGAATACGGTTCATCGCTATAAGTTTCGATTAAAAATAACTCTCCATCCCTAGAATAGTCTAGAAAATCCTCTAAACTATCATGATAGACAATATTGACAGAATGCCAATAATCTAGACCCGCGCGTTTTAGCATTTTATCATCCGTTGAAAAGCCAAGAGGACGAATTAAATGTAAAGATGTATTCGTTCCAGCACATGTACGAGCTATGTTCCCTGTATTGGCTGGAATTTCTGGTTGATATAAAACAATATGCAATGGCATATAAGACACTTCCCTTTAATACAATTTCTAAGCTTTTAACAAAGTAAGACCTTTTTCAATTTCTTTCAGCACTTCTTCATCGGTCTCTTTTTCACGGGCTTTAAGTAAAGCTTGTTCTGCATCAGAACCACCAATTTTTCCAATCGCCCACGCGGCTGTTCCGCGCATAACGGGGCGCTCATCTTTATTCATAATGTCAATCAAATCCGGCACAGCAGATTGTTCCTTAAAATGGGCTAACGCTATAATCGCATTTCGTTGAATCGGTTTCTTTCCTCTCCAAGAACCCGACATATAGCCAAACTTCGCTTTAAATTCTTTATTTGACATATGAAGCAACGGTTTTAAAAGCGGTTTTGCCAATTCTGGTTCAGGTTTAAATTCCTCATGAATCCAATTCATTTTCCCTTTGTTTTTCGGACAAACTGTTTGGCACGTATCACAACCGTAAATTCGATTACCTATTTCCTTTCGAAACTCATCAGGTAAGAAATCCTTTGTCTGGGTTAAAAACGCGACACACCGTTTGGAATTTAACTGTCCAGGATTCACAAGAGCGCCCGTTGGACAAACATCTAAGCATAAAGTACAGTCACCGCATTCATTTTCGATCGGTGAGTCGGGTATGAAAGGAATATTCGTAATCATTTCACCTAAGTAAACATAAGAGCCAAACTCAGGTGTAATAATCGAACAGTTTTTACCGCTCCATCCGATTCCAGCTCGCTCAGCTACAGCTCGATCCACTAGTTCGCCAGTATCAACCATTGATTTCGTTTGAACATCGGGAACCCGATTCTTTAGCCATTGTTCAATTAAATTTAAACGTTCACGGACCGCCACATGATAATCGACTCCCCAAGAAGCACGAGCAAAAATGCCTCTTCTTGATCCTTTTTTTCCAACAGGTGCATCTTCCATTTTAGAAGGGTACGCCAAGGCAATGGCAATAATACTTTCTGCACTATTTAAAAGCAACTTAGGCTCTGTTCTTTTTTCAATATCTTGCTCTTCAAAACCAGATTGATATTGAAGTTCTTGCTGACGTTTCAATCGGTTTTTCATTTCATGAAAGGGAGAAGCATGCGTAAAACCGATTTTATCAACGCCAATTGATATTGCATATTCAATTAACTCTTTTTGTAATTGTTCGATTATCATTAACGCATTCAACTCCTTATTTGGTAAAATATATAATCATACGCAAATGTTGCGAAATTTAAAAATTGTAGGTGATTTTCTATGAACATCTCCATAAACGATGCACTTTTTACAACGAATGACCAATTAAAAATCGGCATTATCCATTATACCAAAATTGTCGTCTCAGAATCTCCTCAAATGATTAAAGGTCGTACTCAACTTTATCAAGAAAACCTATATTTAGAACTTCAAGAAAGCCCTGTTACAGAACGACCAGGCATTGCAGAATGGCGTAAAGTTTGGAAGTCCTTTGGCGCTGATCCAAATCGTTATCGTCATTCTGCTGAAAGTTTAATGCGACGTATTGCTAAGCAAAACTATTTATCTCCTGTTCATTCCGCAGTAGATTTAAATAATTTCTTTTCTTTACAATACGAAATTCCAATCGGTATTTACGATGAAGAGAAACTGGAAGGAAACATTGAACTGTTACTTGGAGATGAAAATACTGGATATGAAGGGTTGAATGGCCGTTATAATTCTTTGAAAAATATTTTATATAGCAAAGATGCAAATGGTGCCTTCGGAAGTCCTTTCGTTGACTCTGTTCGAACAGCTGTAACAGAACAAACCCGTCATGCGATTCAAATCTTTTATTTACGACCTTCTCTAGATGAAACAGAATGTCTTCAATTATTGAATACTGCTGGAAAGATGTTTACACAAGTAAATGGTGGCGATTTTGAAATCACTTTACTATCGAAAAATAATCTTGTTATAACATTATAAGGGGGTTCGGAAAGTGAAAAAAATTCCGCTTGCTGAAGGGGTTAAATTAAAAAGTATTATAACGAGAAAAATTCAGGAACTTATTAGTGAAATTCAATTTGTTTCCCATGCAGTTGTAGAAAAGGGGGAAACCCCTAAAACATCGGGAAGAAAGCTGGCAGAAGTTGAAGCAGAACTTGCCCGAGTAAGAAAAGATGCTAGAACTTTAGATAAACTCATTTACCGAGCAAACATTGATCATACCGTGACGTTTAAAGGAGAAGAAATGCCGATTGTAGAAGCAATTGAATTAGCTACACAGCTACGAGCCGATGTAAGTCTTTATAAAGAATTAGGACAATCGGAAAAAGAAACCCTCTACCATGGCGGAAGCGAATCCGTAATTTTCTATAGCGTCGCATTATATGAACCAGAAGAATATCGCAAGCGGGCAAATGAAATGGAAAAAGACGCTCATCGATTATCCAACTTAATTAACGCCAAAAACTATCAAGTTGAAATTAAATTTGACGACTCGCACTATATTTAATCTCGGTGCGGTGAGACTCCAATCCGAGACGTAACGTACCGTCGCCTGCCTTTTAAGCAGTTTAGTATCGCAAACCGATTACCATTGACCGGTTACTTTGTGACCTATAACTAATAACCAACCAACGTAATAGGACAAGTTCCCTCATCGTAATCTTGATATGACGGTACTTACACAAAAAGGTTACTACTTTTCTTATAGAATTGTAGTAACCTTTTATTTTTCACTTTTCAAGATAAATAGAATTTCCATTCATCGTTTTTTGATTCTATTATTCTAATTACTAAACAAATATTAACCATAAGATCATTGACACTGCAATTGTGACAATCCCTTGTAACAGAGTCGCAACCGTTTGAGCTTTATATGCTTGGGTTACTTCCATTCCACTATATTGGGTAACAACCCAGAAGAAACTATCATTTACATGGCTCACTGTCATTGCCCCTGCTCCAATTGCCATAACGACAAGAGCTAGCGGAATTGCCCCATCAATTCCAGCTGTTGCTAACATTGGTGCAACTAAAGTAGAAGTAATAACTAAAGCCGTTGTTGAAGAACCTTGAGCCGTTTTCAATGCTGCAGCAATAAGGAATGGCACAAGTAGGAATAAACTACCTTGAGCTAGGGAGCCTAAATCCATTTCTTGTAGCATTTCACCAACGCCCGTTTCCTTAATAATCGTACCAAAGGAGCCACCTGCACCTGTAATTAATAAAATGGGAGCTGCATCTTTTAAACTATCCCCAATCCATCCTGATAATGTTTTTTCATTCATTTCAGGAAGTAATAAAAATGATGCAAATACCCCTAACAGTAAGGCAACAATTGGTTTCCCTAAAAATTGTAAAAATACATTAATAGATGCTTCCGGATCCCCAACAAGGGATGCAATTGAACCAATACCAATTAATAAAATTGGTAAAATAATTGGTAAAAATGCTTTAAAAGTGGATGGCATTTTACCATAGGACTTGATGATTTCCTCATAATCTAAAGCTTCTTCGTCATCAGCTGCTACACGAATTTTCGAAGCAACTTTTGTAGCCCAAATGTAACCAACTAAAGTAGCAGGAATTGCCACAAGTAAACCGATTACGATGACTGTCCCTAAATAATCACTCGCCCCAATATTCCCTGCTGCTGCAATAGGACCTGGAGTTGGTGGTACTAATACATGGGTAGCGTATAACCCCGTTGCTAAAGCAACACCCATGGAAGCAATCGTTACTTTTGCTCGTTTAGCCAAAGATTTTTGTAAACTTGATAAAATAATGAATCCTGAATCACAAAATACTGGAATCGAAACGATGTAACCGATAATCGACATTGCTAATTGAGGATGTTTCTTTCCTACTATGCGAAGAACTACTTCTGCCATTCGATAAGCTGCCCCAGAGCGCTCTAATATCGTTCCAATCATAGTTCCAACAACAATGACAATACCAATACTTGTCATTAAACTACCGAAACCGTTATTCACTGTATCGGCTACCGTTAGTAACGGCATCCCACTAGCAATTCCAACAAAGAAAGAACTAATAATTAATGCTAAAAACGGATGCAAATGTAACTTTGCAGTGGCAAAAATAACAAATAATACCCCAATTAATATAATTACAAAAAGCATTTCATCATCCCCTTATTTTAATATCTTCTGAAAAATCGCTTTTGTTTTATTTCTTAAATGAACAGCTGGTTTTTCCATTGCCATTTGTACCGTCACGTCCTTATCAACTAAGGAAGCAACTGTATGGAAACACTTGACCAATTCTGGTATGTCCTCCACTGCACCAGAAATTAAAATGGTTGGAACTCCAGCCTTTTGAGAAGTACTAACGATTCCATAAGGTGCCTTTCCATGTAAAGTTTGTCGATCAGATTTCCCCTCACCTGTTACAACAAAGCTAGCACCAGACAATTGTTCATTGAAATGAACCGCCTCTAAAACAAGATCAATTCCTTGATTAAATTGGCCATTTAAAAAGGCAATCAATGCTCCACCCATTCCACCGGCAGCTCCTGCACCTGGATAATCATGTAATCGTATATTCTTTTCTTTCTCTACGATATTGGCCCAGTTTGTTAAACATGCATCGAAATATTGCACTTCTTTCGCCGGAACTCCCTTTTGTGGACCAAAAACGGCCGTTGCACCATGTTCCCCGATTAATGGATTATTAACATCACAAGCAATTTTAAAGTTTGATTCAAAAATTCTAGAGTCGAAACCTTTTTCATTTAACTTTACGACTTTTAATAATCCAGCAATGGACTGCTCGACAGGATTGTTTTTTTCATCAAGTAATTCCAAACCGAGAGCACGTAACATCCCGACACCGCCATCATTCGTTGCACTTCCCCCAATACAAATAATGAAATCCCGGTAACCTAAATCGAGTCCTTTTTTAATTAATTGACCTGTACCAAAGCTGGAAGCAATATGAGGATTACGTTCACTGTTATGCAACAATGTAATCCCTGAAGCCTTTGCCATTTCAATCACACACGTTTTGTTGTCCCCTAAAACTCCAAAGTGTGCCGTTATTTTTCGTCCGAGGGGATCTAGTACCTCAGCTTCATAGTAAGTGCCCTTTGTTGCAACAATTAATGAATCCAGCGTACCTTCCCCTCCATCTGCCACAGGTATGAGTACAGTTTGAATATGCTCATTCACATCTTTAATACCTGACTGAATGGCTTCCGCTGCTGTTATGGCCGATAGTGTACCTTTAAAAGAATCGGGACTTATGATAATCTTCAACTAGTTTCTCATCCTTTCTTTTAAGCGCTTACATTAATTTTAATGACAATAAATTTGTAATTCATTATAATGAATGTATAAAATAACTGTATTAGTACAGTTTGAATTTTAGACGGGGTGTACAAATGTTAACGTTCAAATTAGCGGAAGAAATTGTCTATCAAACGATGAAACGTCTCCATTACAATATTAATATTATTAGTACGGATGGCGTTATTTTAGCTTCAGGTGATAAAAAACGTGTGGATTTAATTCATGAAGGGGCAAAAGTAGTTGCTAAAACTGCACAGCCACTTATGATTGATGAATCGAACATACATAGTTATCCGAATACGAAACCGGGTATTAATATGCCGATTACTTATCAAGGAGAGATTGTTGGCGTAGTAGGTATTACGGGTGATCCAAATCAACTAAAAGAAATCGCTGAACTTGTCCAGCTAACAACAGAAATTATGACACATCAAGCATTAACGGAATCTAAAAGTGAGTGGCAACGGAAAAATGAAGATTTTGTATTTAAATCTTTAGTGGATGGAATGCCGATAGAAAATAGTTTAAAAAACCATATTCAAAAATTATCTTTCGATTTGAAGCCACCTTTTCAAATTCTATTATTATCCGTCGATGAGGAGGAAAATTCCAATCGGTTATCATTTTATTTAGAAGATCTATTTTTTAAATTACCTGCTTTTTACGGTCACTTACAATTAAACGAATATTATATTCTATTAAGTGGAATGCAAGAAGATCAAGCTGATAATCTTATTAATCAATTAGGGCAAAAAAAGCATAAATTACCTTCTATTCAAATTGGGGTTGGCTCCATTGTACAAAATCTTACCCAATTGCCCCTTGCGTTTCATAGTGCTAAAACAGCCCTTCAATACGCTAAAAAAAGTGGTTTAGTCACTTTTTTTGAAGACATTGAATTGTATTCATTATTTAAAGATTCCGAGGGCGAAGAAGTATTACATTTTGTTAACCGGGTACTTTCTAAGTTAAGTTATAAATTACTAACTACGTTACAAACCTTTTTCGAAAGTAATTTACAACTAAATCAATGTGCACAAAAGCTTGAGATTCATCGCCATACGCTAACATATCGTTTACATAAAATAAAACAACTAACCGGTTATGATCCACAATTTTTTGAGGACGCGGTTGTATTAAAAATGGCTATTTCATTACGAAATTAAATTGTTATTAGAACAAAAAAGGAGTATTCACCATTACATTTTAAGAATACTCCTTTGAAACACGTCCTATATTGTCAAGTCCATTTCATTATCGGAAAAATGGTACTTTTTCTACACCAATCATACGAGCATAGATAAATAGTTGGCCTTTATGATGAAGTTCATGATCATACATTGCTGTAAGATACCTTTTTTTAGCACCTTGAAGTTTTGGATGGGTAGAACTATTTTCTGCTTCCAATTCTAAATCGTTTATCGATTCAAAGGTAGCCTTTGTTTTTTCAGTAAAGTCCCTTACCCCATTACGAACTTCCGTCATTGATTTACATTCTGGGATATTCGGAGGAGCTAAGGTTTCCGTTTTTACCATCGATACAAATACATCGTTCCAGCCAGCCACGTGTAATGCTAGTTCGCCAAGGGACATTGCACCATCCCACGGTTTAAAATCAACATATTGATCGTCAATCTGTTCTAGCAGCTCTTCTAACACGCTTCGATGTTGTAACCATTCCTCCATCAACTGCTTTACCTGAGTCATGTTCATTCCCTCCTAATAGAATTTACTATTCTTTTACCCATCCCTTTCGGAAAATAACTCCACATTTCCTTCTATATATCTAAATTACCTTTAAAATTTTTGTGAAGTGAATACAAAGTCTTCTATTCTACCCCCGGTAAAATGCGCAACATTTTACTATCGGCATCGAGAATGGCATCCACCCCTAATGGAATGGCAATATTCGGTTCACAATGACCAATCATAAATCCAGCAACACTTGGTTTTCCTAATGGTTTTAAATACTGCTCAAAGACTTTCCAAAGGTCATTTTCTGTTATCCCTTTTCCGATATCGTTAAAGTGACCAATAACAAAACCTGCAGCTTCCTCTAATTTTCGCGCTAAACGTAGCTGATTTAACATACTATCGATATTCTCTAAAGACTCTCCAATATCTTCTAGTAATAAAATTTTGTCTTTAACATCGATTTCAAATTTTGTTCCTAAAGTGCTGACAAGACGATTCATATTTCCACCTGTTATTTCACCCCGAACATTACCTGGTACAATTGTTTGAAGGGAAGAAATCTGTTCATCATACTGAATAAAACATTTTTTTTGATGCCTCCGATAGTGGTCCATCTCCTCCGGAAAGCATCGGACCGTGGAACGTTACAATATCTGAATACTCTTGAAAAGCTGTATGGAGGTATGTAACATCTGAAAAGCCCCAAAAGATTTTAGGATGTTCTGTTAATAATTGATAATCAATTCGATCGGCAATTCGTGCTGCCCCATAACCACCACGGATACAAAAAATCCCTTTCACTTCTGGGTCTTGGATCATGTTATGTAAATCCTGTAATCGTTCCTCATCCGTTCCAGCTAAATAATCTCCCGTCAAGCCCACCGTTTCGCCTAATTTCACTTTCAACCCAAGCTCTTCTAACAAACTTAATTTTTGTGGTAATTTTTCCATTGCAATGGGGCTACTTAAAGCAACAATTCCCACTGTGTCTCCTACTATTAAATGTTCTGGGCGTATTTTCATTGTAATTCCTCCAGTTTTTCATGAATTAATCTATATGCACAAGCAATTTGAAAATAAAGTTGTCTACGTAATATCTATACCGATATAATTGTCATACTATTTAAAATAAGGGGCGTTTACATGAAGATTCCACCATATGTTTTATTAATATTAGCAACGGTACTTTGGGGAGGGAATTTTGTCATCGGAAGAGCCGTTACAGGTGATATCCCACCCTTCACCCTCTCTTTTTATAGATGGTGCTTAGCATTCCTAGTGTTCTTCCCCATTGCTTATAGCCAGGTAAAAAGAGACTGGCAAAAATTGAAAGAACATTGGAAAGTTGTACTTACCCTTTCCCTAACAGGTGTTACAGCGTTTAATACGCTAGTTTATATTGCTGTTTATTCGACAACTTCCATTAACGCTTCTTTAATGAATTCTACTACACCGATATTCATTTACATATTATCATATATTTTTTTAAAGGAACGTTTATCTCGTTTTCAAATCATCGGTACAGTCATCTCGCTCATCGGTGTACTTTTTATCCTTTTAGGAGGCAACATTGAAAGCATTCTACAATTCAATTTAAATAAAGGGGATCTCATTGTTCTTTTAGCTGTCTTTTGTTGGAGTATTTATTCATTATTAGTGAAACAATATTCGAATCGACTACCTAGTCTGTCAACCTTTTTAGTAACGATAGCTATAGGGGCCGTTTTCCTTTTACCGTTTTCAGCTTATGAAATGATCACTTTAGAAGAACCAATTATTTGGACTCCAAAAGTATTAGGCGCTATTTTTTATGTAGGCACCCTCGCTTCTATTGTCGCCTTTTTAAGTTGGAATAAAGGTGTTATCCAAATAGGAGCAAACCGGGCAAGTGTTTTTCTAAACCTTATTCCCGTTTTCGCCACATTATTTGCGGTTCTCTTTCTCGGAGAAAGACCGATTATGGCTCAAATGATAGGAGGATTAGCAGTCGTTGGAGGGGTTATTTTAACTAACCGAAAATAGAAAAATTGATTCAAATGGGGAAATTCCACTAACCCCGTAAAACAGGTGTTAATTTTACGGGGTTGTGACTATTCTACCTTTTTCGGATAAGCGTAAAGAATATAACGATCAGGTGCACCGCCGATAAAGGAAAAAGGATAACATGTCGAAACGGTTAAATATTCTTCCTCTCTGCTTGGTTGAATGACGGTACGATCGTTTGCATCCACAATTTCATAGTCCTCAATAACATAAATAAACGTTCCATATTCCATTTTAATATGTAATTCATCTCCCACCTTTAATTCACCAAATTGTCGAAACACCGTGTCTCGATGGCCAGATAAAAGAATTTGTCTATTATCCCCAGGCAACCCAGTACTCGAAAAATGCCCTACGCCTTGAGCTAACTCATCCTCATCTGTCCCTTCAATAATCGGGATTTCCCGATCAAGTCTTGGAATATAAAAGATTCCCAATGTATTCCCTTCTTGAAATTGTTTTTCCCTTTTATTTGAAGACTCTTTTTGAGAAGTATGGGAGTCATCGGAAATCATCGCTTTTGCTTCATCTAATCTTTTACTTTCCATAGAGGAAGATGTATATAATTGGTAACCTTCATAAAGTAAAAACCCACATCCAGCAATAACTAGAATCCAAGAAATAATTCGTATCAAAGATTACACCCCGCTTTTTATTCTATATTTTAAGATATTTCCCTATTTGTTTATTTCAGTAATTTCCATATACTATCATATCAAATACAAATATTATAAACGAAATTTTTCCTCTTTTTTAATCAAACTAGGATATATTAAAAAACCGCTCCTTCTTAACGAGGAGCGGCGTTAAACTTTTAAATTTTGAAATGTTGGATACTTTGTTGTAATTTCACTGCTTTTTCCCCTAAGTCTTTTGAAACGCTATTAATTTCCTCAATTGTTGAGACTTGCTCTTGGACGGCATTACTTACATCCGTAGTAAGGGTAGCAGAGTGTTTTGAATTCGATGAAATTTGGTTTACTGATGCAGCAATTTCTTCTGCTGCCGCGGAAATCTCCTCGGTTACCGCCGAAATGTCCGTTACTTGGTCGGCAATCTCATTAATGGCGACATGAATTGTTTCAAAAGCTTCCCCTGCTTCTTGAATCCGAGTTACCCCATCTTGGGCGTTTGCTAAACTATATCCAACTGCTTGTTGTACTGTTTTAGCATCACCAACTATTTCTTTTGTTAAGTTGACAATTTGAGTGGCAGATTCCTTTGAATCTTCAGCAAGTTTACGTACTTCATCAGCTACTACTGCAAAGCCTTTACCATGCTCACCAGCACGGGCAGCTTCTATAGCAGCATTTAATGCTAGTAGATTTGTTTGCTCTGTAATGCCCGTAATAATGGTTGAAATATTACTAATTTCATTGATTTGATTGGTTAATTTGTTCATTAATTCCGTTACTTGTTTTGAAGATTGATAAATCACTTGCATTTGATTTTGAGCATCCGTTACCGTCTGACCACCTGATTGGGCAACATCCTTCGTGCTAAGTGCTTTATCCTGTAAAGATGTTGTCGATTCAGCTATCCGTTGAATGCCACTTGCCGTTTCGGACATTGCAGATGCACTTTCGTTTGATGCGTAAGCATTTTCTTCAATAGATTGTGCAGTGATTTCCATATTTTTTGCTATAGATTGGGATAAATGATTGACTTCATCCGTGCTAGCTAACAGTTCTTCTGCTGAAGAGGTTAAAAGGGAAGCATTTTCACTTGTATTCTCAATCATGGAACGTAAGGAAGATTTCATTTCATTAAAGGAATCAACCAATATTTTTATTTCATCCTTTGTATGTACTTCCACATCATTTTCTGATAAATCACCTTGTGCAACTACTTGAACCGCTTTTGAAATACGTTTAATCGGTTTCGTAATAAGACGGTTTAAAAGGATGACGATGAAGATACTAATAAGAATTGACACAATAATAACTGAAATAACGATCAATGCACCCTTTAATGCCGTTTTAGTAGCTCCATCATTGACCTTATCGATCAGTTCATATTCTTCAGTTTGTAATTCTTCAATTGTATTAACTAACAATGTATTCACATCGTAGGCTTCTACTAAAACAATATTCGTAGCTCGAGCAGTATCTCCCCTTTGTACAGCTGCAATTAGTTCTTCACCTAGTGCTCGTACTTGTGCTTGAGATTCTTTTGCTATTTGAATTTTTTCAGTAAATTGATCATTCGTATTTTTCTGCTCTAAGTCATGAATGAATTCATCTACTTCATTTAACCGTTGCTCTAATAACTCCAACTGTTTCTCAGAATCCTCTAATATATAGGAACGCATTTGTAATGCTTGTAAAGGAACATAACGTCTAATATCGTTAATAATAGCAAGCTGCTCGATATTTTCGTCTATTATTCTCGTATACTCATCATTTAAATCATATAAAGTTTTATTACTAACGACCCCTATTATTATCATTAATATAATAATGGACATAAAGGAAATTAGCATTTTCTTTGCAATATTCACATCATTCTCCTCCAATAACTATCAAAATTACTATAAATAAACATGCCATTATATGATATAGCATATCGAAATTGTATACAATTATTTCGCATTGAAAATCAATACTTTTTATCTATAAATTTTAGAAATAAGACCTAATAATCTAACTCGAAACTTACGAAATTTATAGCCCTTTTAACCTATCTATATTTAAAAAGCATAATTTAAAAGGCACATCACTATTGATGTGCCTTCCTTATATATTTAAAATTTCGCGAATATCTTCTTCTGTCAAGGAAGTTAAGACTTTTTCTTCCGTCTCCAAAATATCCGAAATGAGACTTCGCTTTTTTTCTTGGAGTTCGTTCATTTTTTCTTCAATCGTGCCCCTGGCAACAAGTTTTATGACTTGTACAATATTTTTTTGCCCCATACGATGGGCACGGTCCATCGCCTGTTGTTCTACCGCTGGATTCCACCAAAGATCATATAAAATGACAGTATCTGCTCCTGCCAAGTTTAATCCCGTCCCACCGGCTTTTAATGAAATGAGAAATAAATCCCGTTCTCCTTCATTGAAACGATGACAAAGTTCTACTCTTTCTTCAGAAGGTGTTTGTCCATCAAGATAGAAAAAGGTTTGGCCGCGTACCGTAAGCTCCCTACCTATTAACTCGAGCATTTTCGTAAATTGGGAGAAGATCAATACTCTTCTTCCCGATAATTTCGACTCCTCGAGAATGTGTAACAATTGCTCAAATTTTGCAGAACTTCCTTTATACCCGTCAACAAATAAGGCAGGGTGGCAACAAATTTGGCGTAATCTAGTTAAACCAGCTAAAATACGAATACGATTTTTTTGTAACGTATCTTTATCCAGATGCTTTAATGTATCGTGTCTTAGCTTTGCTAAATATGCTGTATAAAGCTTCTTTTGCTCAGGAAGTAGGTCTGATATTTCCATCGCTTCTTGTTTTTTAGGTAACTCGGCTAATACGTCTTGTTTTATACGGCGGAGTAAGAATGGGCGAACTCTTCTTGCAATTGATTTTCTAGAAAGATGACTATATTCCTCTAACCCTTTAAATAATTGTGGGAAAATAACATGATAGATAGACCATAGATCTTCTAATGAATTTTCCACTGGTGTTCCTGTAAGTCCAAATTTGTGATTCGCCTTTAGCTTTTTCACGGTACGAGCCGTTTGGGTTGCTGGATTTTTAAAAAATTGTGCCTCATCAAAAAAGATTGTATGAAAAGATTGCTCTTCATACCATTTCCGGTCATGACGAAGTAACGGGTAGGACGTTATCAGCACATCAAAGTTTTGTGCCTCTTGTTGCAATTTCATTCGTTCCGCTTTATTTCCGTCCATCACCATCGCTTGAACTTCAGGTGCAAATGTTAAAAGCTCATGGAACCAGTTATATGTTAAAGAGGATGGACAAAGGATTAAAATAGGTAGTTTCTTCTGTCGTATTTTTGAAAGCTCAGAAACAATGAACGCTATACTTTGAATTGTCTTTCCTAGCCCCATATCATCTGCTAATACGCCACCAAAACCGTAATGGGCCAATGCCTTCATCCATTTAAATCCGTTTTTTTGATAATCCCTTAACTGATCCTTCAAGCTAGAAGGTACTTCAAAATGTAATGATGATGGATGGAGTAGCTGATCGACAAATTGGCGAAAGGACTCTTCTGCAGTAAACAGTTCGCTTTCTTCTATTAGATCAAGGAATGGAAGGCCATCCATTATAGGCATATTCAATGTCGTTTCCCATTGTTCATCTTGAATCGGTACTGCATTTAAAAACCGGCGTATCTCTTCCATTTCTTTCGTTTCAAGGGATAAAAGGGAGCCATTGGATAGGCGATAATACTTTTGCTTTACTTCAAGGGCGGCTAAAATTTCTTTAATTTCTTTGTCATTGATACCGTCCATTTCAAACTTAAATTCTAACCAATCTGTTCGTTCCTTTTGAACTTTCACCCGGATTTTCGGGAATCTATGATCACGGACAATTCGAGTTCGGACAGCTGAAGTAATATAAATTTGCGCAAGGGAATTTAGCGTAGGAAGAATATGATATAAAAATTCATATTCCAACTGTTCATTTTGCATAAAATATCCGCCTTCTGTAATCGTAAAACCGCTCTCCTCCATTATTTGAAGGATTTCTCCTTCTTTTTCTACATCTCTGACAATCATCGGCCCAATTGGACTATCACGATTTTCTAATGGTTGAATAACAACGTTTTCGTAATGAAATTCTAGCCCTGCAAGTAAACGATTTTTCAAACGATCTAAATAAAGTTTCGCAATGAGAGGTGTCTTCATGAACTTTTGAGTTAATCCGTTAGACAATTGGACATCGCCAAGTTTTTTCAAACTAGGTACAATTTTTTTAAGAAAAAAATCAATTTGATCTTCATGAATCGGGATAAATTTTTCACTAGAATTTTTCAACATTTGATATAGTTCAAATAGCCGCTCACAATCTGAACCTTCCAATTGAAAGAAAACTCCATTATTTAATACAGAATGATAGGAATTAAAGAATGTTATATGTTCAAAACCTTTTATCACTAATCGATAACCGTTCCTTTCATTTTCCTCTAATGTAAACTGAATAGAGGAAGGCCCGTTAACAATACGTAAGTCCACAAGAACATCTTCACTGACAAACTTCACAAAGGGTGTATTCATTAGTAATGGAATAAGTCCAGACCATGTAGATGGTGGAATTAATAATACTTCATTTTGAACGTTATAGTTAGCGTGATTTGGTAATGCTTCTAAGAAAGCACTTTCATCATCGACGACTTGAATAAGTTGTTGGAGAATGACATCCGGCTCTTTTAAAAAGCAGGATAAGCTAGGATTATACTTAAACTCATTCGATATCGTACTTACCTTTCCCATTTTGACATCCCGTAAAAAATCTCGAATGTTTTCTACTTTTACTTGATTAATCTCCACTTCAATTCCAATTAAATTTTCATCCATTTTCATTGAAATTCGTTGAAGTTTAAATACTAGCTCCAATACTTCCCTTTTTTCAAAATGTCGTTGATGACCACTTGTCCGTATTGTTCTTTCCTTGAAAAGTGTTATAAAGTCTTCTGTTATTCCTTGAGCATTAAAAGGTTTTCCTTGGTTGTCTGGAAGGTTCAATCTTTGCTTTTTTCGTTCATTGAGTGCGATTAAAACAGCTGCAACATGTTGACAGCAATGCTTAAAGTTCGGTAATTTTGGGCAGCTACAATCCGTTCGAATCTCGCCAGTTACATCATTTTTAACGAAGACATGAAAATCTTCCGTCCCATGAACAGTTGCTTCACAATCATTTTCGCTTATATGTTCAAATGTTACTTTCCCACTACGATAAAAAGAGTCCCCTCTTTTAAAGGAGACGGTACCACACATTTCTTTTATCTTCTTTTGATTTAATTTTATGTTCATGTTTCCCGCTCCTTTCTTTACATTAGGGTTTTATACATTTTACCATTAATTTTATTCCCTATCGAGATCGGAGAGTTTCCTTAAGCAAACGATAAATAAAAACGCTTCCTACACTAAGGTAAGAAGCGATGATAATATAACTTAAATAAACAGGTTTACAATAAAAGTTACAAAATGATTTAAACCGGGCACTTTAAATCCAAGCATGTGCAATTGAGTAATCGTAAAGGCGAAAACAAGAATCGTTGTATAAACTACGATGGCCTTCTTATCCTTTGTTTTCATCAAATGCCGATAATCTAAAAAGGAGATAGCTACAAATAAAAGAATTAACAAGAAAGTTTGCATTAATCATTTCCTTCCTTTGCCTTTTCTTGTGTAGTATCAATAATCAATCCAGATCGCCTTACTTCCGCATCCACATTCACATCGAACTTCACTTCATCTAAGTAAGTAGACGAACCACTTATTTTTGCCCAATGTTCAGGGTAATACCTTCTTATCTCTCGACCAATTCCATATATATCCGAATTCATTTCTTTAGCTAGCTGAAATTCCCCTTCTACATTCTCTGTTATAAAGTCGGAAATTTCCTTTTCTACTAAATTTGTTTGTTCGCGCTGCAGTAAATCAATACTACACGTCTGGTCTAACAAATTCCCTTCCAGCGTCACGTCCACCTTCATAGTAATCGTATTCCCCTTTAGCTTAGGTTTTACATTACTTCGAAAATCTGTAATTTGGAAAGCAAAGACCTCATCCTGACCACCTTTTGGACATTTCCCTTCAATAATTGTGTAATTTAATTCACTATTCATAATCTGGGTTCCCGTCGTTTCCGGTCCATAAATATATCCTTGTAATTTCCCTTGATCGAAAACGGCTACTCCATCGACTTCAAACGTTTCAACTTGCCCTCTAATTTCCTTCGGTCGAATGACATCTAGTGTCAATTCTATACCCGGAGTAGAGAGAATCGACATTAAATCCCTTAATTGAACATCTAAGGCATTAATACCTCTCATTTCTGAACCATCGATGAGATCAGCCATTGATTTTGCTGGAACACCGCCTAATTCAATTTTACTGTTTAATAAGTCCTCAGCTGTACCAGGTGTTACGGTAATTAGTGCGCCTGCTCGGCTATCCCTATCCCTCTCAAACCATGTTGTAGCGGGTGTGATTCCTTCCCTTGCCATTGCATCACCAAAAATGATGATTTGTAAATGTGCCCAGTACAGACGGCGAGGTGACAATTCGTTTAAATTACGAATTGTCCCCATAACCGATTTTCCTGTAGCCGTTACACTCCAAGTCGGCAACTCAGAACCACCTGTTGCCCCATTTTCTTTAGGTGGTGGTTTAATGACTTGGGCAGTTATTTTATATCCTTCCTCTACTTTATCAATTCCTACACCCATCACGACAGCAATCTCATTTAATTCCTTTTGATCCCAACATCCACTTAAAAAAATGACAAGAATCATGAGTAAGAAACAATTTTTGAAATTCATATTACTAATTTCTCCTATTTAGATGACGGTCTACTTTTGAACTTTCCATCCTATTTTTGTTATTATTTGATATTTCCTCTGGTCTTTCTTTCATATGGCTCCATGGCACTCTAATAAATAAATCTTTCCAATCGCCTTTATGGAATGGAACGATAGGAGCTAAATAAGGAACGCTAAATGAACGTAAAGAATTTAAATGAATTAATAGGAAAATCAATCCGAAAATTAAACCGAATGCTCCTAAAAATGAAGATAAAATTAATAATATAAATCTTATCATTCTGGCGGTAATCGCTATATTATACGAAGGAGTTGTAAAGGAACTAATCGCCGTCAGGGCAACAACAATAACGGTACCTTGACCGACAAGACCTGCATCTACAGCGGCTTGTCCTAAAACTAAACCACCGACAATAGAAATAGCGGCACCGACCGTTTTAGGTAATCGAATCCCCGCCTCCCGTAAAATCTCAAAGGTAATTTCCATGATGGCAACTTCAATCGCAATTCCAAAAGGTACCCCTTCGCGCTGTCCTGTAACTGCAATTAACAGCGGTGTCGGTATCATCTCTTGATGATACGTAAGTAAAGCGACATATAAGCCCGGTAAAATAATGGAAAGGACAAAAGCTCCTCCCCTCAATATTTTCATCAAACTAGAAATATCATATCGCTGATAGTAATCCTCATTGGAAGTTAAGAAAAAGGCCAATAGTCGCGGGAACGAGTAAAACTACAGGTGTTCCATCAACGATAATTGCTATTCTACCTTCAAGTAAACCTGCCGAAATTCGATCTGGTCTTTCGGAGTTGAAAATGGTTGGAAAGGGAGAATATCTTTGTGGATCTTCAATTAACTCTTCAATATAAAGGGAATCTAAAACCGCATCGATACTAATATTATCAATACGGGAAATTACTTCTTCGACAATATTGTCTTTTGCTATCCCTTTTATATAAAGTACCGCTACAGAAGTTTTACTCTCTTTTCCAAGTTCTTTTTTGTATATTTGTAAATGAGGTGTATGGACTCTTCTGCGGATTAATCCGATATTTGTCATAATAGATTCATTAAAGCTTTCCCTAGGTCCACGTACGACTGTTTCAACAGAAGATTCTGTAACAGGTCTTCGATCTCCACCAGCTGTTTCTGCTGCATAGGCAATAGGATATCCATCAAACAAAATAATGGAATAGCCTTGCAGCAAATGTTCTAACACTTCTTTATGTTTCGTTATTTTCTTAGTCTTACTTGTCGATAAGATGATTTCTTCGTCAGCAGATACTATATCGTTTAATTGATTATTTAAAACATGAATGACATGTTGGTCCATAATTTCTTTTTCAACTAAGCTGTCGATAAATAAAATGGCCATTTTTAGATTTTCATGTTGCATGTATCTTACTGATAAATCCGAGTCTTCTCCAAATACATCTTTATATCGTTTAATATTCTCGGCTAAATCATATAATACAACTTTATTTTCCTCAGGTTCTTTAGAATGTTCAGACGATGATTGTTCGTTCTCTTTGTCATTTCTAGACATCTCTATTCCGCCCTTCTTTTCTTTACACCTGGTTTCTTCCTAAACTGACTAATAATCAATAACAAAAGAGGTAATATTAAGCCGACAAAAGTCGAATAAAAAGGATAGTAATTTTCTAAAAAGCGAAATATTCCATTAAGATCCTCTCCATTTATAAGCGAAATAATGGAGACTAGTGCTCCAACAGGAATAACTAAAATTTTGTAATCTTTTAGCTTAAACAATTGGGCTATTCCTAGCACTATCGCATATAGAAAAAGGGCAACTTTTGCGAAGGAAGCAAGGGACCATAGTAAAATGCCCAATATGTCCAATCTTTGCAATGCGCCTATTTCAATATCCCTTAAAGTCAAAAATGTAGGAAAATAGAGACCTTTTGCCCTTTCTTCCCCATAAATCGCAACTACTCCCGTTATAGGACCAATAAACATGATTACAAGAATAATCATTGTAACAATGGAGTATCTTTTTAATCGCTTTGTGTTATTCACATAAGGAAAAATCATACTTAAAACAAAAATAGAGCTATATAGTGAAGTTAGTGCCAATGTTCCATCTAGAGCTGGTCCTATGGAATTTTCTAAAATCGGAAGAAAGTTCAGATAATCTTTATCCTTTTGAGTAAGAATGGTAGCAAATATTACAATTGGAATTAAAATGACGAGGATAGCCTGATTTGTTTTCGAAATAACTTCAAGCCCACAATGTACCGCATAGGCAGCAAGGATTAAAATCGCAATAAAAAAAACGGCAATCGGTGTTCTTGGCGTTACTGCCGATGTATAAAATTCACCAAACCCTCTAATGGATAAACTGATTTCATGTAGGAAGTACACTAAAAATATAATGACAACTAAACTTCCTAACCATTTCCCTAAAATCAATTGACAATATTCAACCATAGAACGTCCTGGGTATCGTTGGGATAATAGAGCAACAGTAAAACCAATTAGTATGGCTGGAAAAATAGCTAATAAAAGAGAAATCCAACTATCTCGACCAGCATGGTCAATAATGACAGGAATAAACAACAGGTGACCCGTCACGGTAATACTTGATATCCCTAGCATTAAGGCTTGTATCTTGGTTATATAGGTCTTTTCCATGTAGACACCTCAATACTCTTGGAAGTTTAAACTATACTAGTTATAGACATTCCATTTTCCCTTTAATCATCCATTAAGAAGGTAATTTCAGACAGTTTTTGGGAAAAAAGAAAAAGACCATAATGGATGGTCTTGTATAAATCGCGTTTTCAAATGTTTATCAACTTTACCAACTTTCAAGTTTGGAAAGTAGTACGCCCTTTGTCGATAAGGGCATTTCGTTTTTATGATGAAAACCTTTGTCTGTTCGTATCACTTTATCCATAAATGAAAATTTAAATATTTTATGAAACTCACCATTTAAAGTAAAATATACGGCATTTTCTTCTGGAACCGAAATCATGGAAAATTGGGTAGGATAATCTCCATCTTGTTGAATTGTCTCTTTAAGAATTGAAAAGCCGATTGTGTCATTAAAATAATCTTTATTTTTTAATAATAAGTTATAAGCCTTTTTATACCGATCACTACCAAAACCTTCTACTTCCTCGTAATTTTTAGATTTATTTTCCGATAAAGGAAAGTTCGTTAAGACCATAAAATTTTCTTTTACTGAATCGATATCTAAGTTTTCTCTTCCCGGTTCTACAATATATGAATTTTGCTTTTTCCCAGCAATTAAACTATGAACACTATAATTCGGAACGTTAACAATCGTTTTTTCATTTAAATAATCCTTTAATTGGGAGACATCGGTTTTCTCTGCTAAAACTTCTTCAAATAATCTCATGATATGAACGCAATTTTTTCCCCTTCGATATTTTCCTTCTTCATTCGGTTGAACCATTAATAAATTGACAAAAGTTCCGTTACGATTTACGCCAAATGCCGGTAGAAATTGGCCGTCTTCCTGTTGTAATACGACAAACTGGTTATCCCCTTTTAATACAATTTTTATTGGCCTTTTGGAAATATCAAAATTCATCCCAATAAAAGTATTACTTGAATAAATTACAAAGCTTGTACACATTTATAATCCCATACTTTCTTTTTTCTTAAATAGTTCAATAGTTTAATGGATAAATCCTCTTAATTTTTTACCTTTGTCCTCTAAATTCTTGTTAAAATTAAAAAGCGCTTAAATTATTATTCAATACTACTAATAATTTAAATGCTTTATTATATTGCTGTCTTTTAACTTAGTTTTCGGTTATCCATTTCTACCTCAATGTTCAATAGTGAATCGATGAAAGGCTTTTTCTTCTTTGGAAAGAGTACAAAAATGTTGTTGAAAACGATGTATATTACGTAAAAGGTAATACAAATCTTTATATAAGAATAACTATCAAAATTACTGTCATACATTAAATTACAGATATATACAAAAAAGAATAATGGTATAATACCAGTTCTTAAAAACCATCTCATAAATAATTTAAACCATCTGTCACTATTAACTTTTAAACCTACTATTTTATAGCCTACCGTTTTTTTGAACGTCAGGTTGATGCCGATAGATGGTATTATCGTTAGAATGTAAAAAGGAATCAAAAAGAGACAATATACTACCAATAAAATCGTATTGAGGATTTCACCGTTCGCATCATAAGAAAAAGGTAGTAAAAGTAATGCGACAATTCCTAATACTGCCATTGTCCCAAAGGAAAATATAAGACTTGCGATTATTATTACTAACGTATCGATGAAATAAGCTAATACTCTTTTTCCCATTCATTTACCCCCAGGAAATAAACGTTATAACGTCATTCTTATGTGATTATAACGGATAAGTTTCAGATTGCAAGGAGATTAGGAAAGTAAAAAGAAATTAGTATTTATATAGAAAAAACGGCGAATTAATCGCCGCTTCCACTCTCTTCAACAAACTTAGTATCTTGAAAACCTTCTAAATATTTCTGTTCTTCTTCCTCCGTTAATAAACGGGTTGCCATCCCAATAGAACCGCCTTGCAATTTCCAAATGGCGTTGTGATGCTCTACTGCGTTTTTAAAATTTCCTTCTTTCCATTCAGTTAAAATTTCACGATACAAATTTTCATTTTCATAATTTCCGTTTTCTAACATTTTTAATAAGGCATTAATGGTTGACTCTTTCATTTCGATAAATCCCCACTTTTGGGATGCATGGACTTTTTGATGGGACATTTCATGCAACATTTGTTGGAATACCTTTTCATCGAGGAAACCACCCATGGCTGCTTCTTTTTCCAGGTTCGTTTTTCCTTCTGTATCTGTAGAAAGGGCTGTATCAACGGATTTTTGAATAACCTCATCCTTAACAGTCTTCGTATTTACTTGAGCTTCTCCTTTTGAAACCCAATAAATAAAACCTAATCCCCCTACTACTACTACAAAAGTCGCAACGACAAAAGAGATAAGAAAATCTTTTTTCGTCATTGTTTAAAACACCTTTCTTCCCCCATTAAACTGTAAAATGTTAAGAATAAATTATCCGTATAATTAAATTAATTTTAATATTTTGGATAAGAAATTCAAGTTTATTTATTCTGATTGGGCTCATAAATGGGAATGATAAAATTTCATATTATAAATATCTATGTTCCATGTAATTCTATTATTCTCATTTATTAATAGAAGGATTAATTCATATGATTTTTTAAAAAGTTGCTTATAACCTTTACATATTCTGATTTTGGATAGGCGTTATACAACTCACTTGATAATCGAATCGGATCACCAAAAAAATACCGTTCGTATTGAGTTTGCCTTGTTCCAAAGGAGCTCATTGTTAAATCCCAGGCTAAGCGGAATATTTTAACCCGTTCCTCCGCTGGCTTTGTTGCCCCTTGTAAATACCGATCTAAATCCGTTCTAATCGTCGAATGGAATGCTTTTTCCGTCGGTAAAGTAATCATGCCACTTGCACCGATTTGTTGAATAATTTCAGTAAATCGGGAGTAAATTTTCGGAAATAGATTTCCGGCTACCATTAGCGTATTAATATCAGGACGCATATATCCCCATTCATCTAATGAAGCGTGATTTTCAGCCTTTTCAAGTAACGCTCTCATTGTCTCGAGTCCAATGATGATTTCTGACATTTTCTCATGAATATGTTGATATTCACTAACATTAATCGTTTCGATTAATAACTCCGCAACACCCAAAATGAATTCCAATTTTACAATTTGTCTAACCATTACTTGATGCTTGGCAAATGGATGAAAGGAACTTTTAATGATAAAGTCTTCAGCTACTTCGTCATTGTTATAGTAAAATACTCGATTCCATGGAACTAATACATTATCAAAGACTACAATGGAGTCCATTTCCTCATATCGTGAACTTAATGGATGATCAAAAGCAGATTGACCACCAATAAATGTATCTCTACAAATAAACTTTAAACCTTTTGTATTCGATGGAATCGAAAAAGCAAATGCTTCATCTTCGTTAAACAAAAATTTCCCGACACTAAAAACTAATAACTCATCAGTTAAGCCACCTTGTGTTGCTAGAACCCGGGCCCCTTTAATAATGATGCCTTCTTCATTTTTACCAATAACCTTCGCTGCAATTGGTTCCTCTGAATTTTCAATATAAATTTGAGAACGATTCACTTGCGGTGCAACAAATGTATGGGCTAACGATAAGTCATTTTCCCGCGCTAATTCATAAAACGCTTGGAGATTATTTGGAAAACTGTTACTTTTATTTTTTAAAAGGGAAACAGATGAGGCAAAACTCATTAATACTGTATTTAAATAGTCGGGGCTTCTCCCCATAATCCCTCCCGTATGTCGTGCCCAATGTTCAAACATCTTTCTTCTTCTTATTAAATCCTCTTTTGTTTTCGGTTGTAAAAAAGAAAGGCCTACAGGGTTACCTGATGTAGGGGAGGTATACGTCATTTCATCTTTTATTTTCGGATCATGCTGTAAATCATAGAGAGCCGCTTTTGTTTGGATAATACCTTTGAAGGCGGGATGCTCTGATAGTAATCCTTCAACTTTTTCACCGTCATACCAAATCTCCGGTTTTAGCTGATTCAGTCTGTTAATAAAATCCTTTCCATTAACAGCACCCATACTTTAACACTCCTTAAATTTGATGACATTCCATAAAACATTTATTCTGTAAAAGGCTTTCTATTATATGAAACAAAACATTTATTTATATCTTATTGTAAAAAAAGCGGTTTAGTACTTGGGAAAAGGAAGAAATTTATTTTTAACTATCGAATTAAAAATTGGCAATTGTAGGGTAAAGTCTTTAAAGCTATACTTAACCTAATCAAACTAACAGTAATTACCATGAATTTAAGGAGAGTTATTTTGAAAAAAAGTATTGTAATCGTTAGTACACTATACGGAATTGGATTAATACTTTCTCTTTGGCTATATAATCACAAGCCCATTTTCATTGAGGATGTCGGTCAGTTACTACCTACGAAGGTAAAAGAAATACATAGTGCGACAAGTGAAGCAGAACTGCAAAGTTTGGTAAAGGAATCGATTAATAACAATGAGAAAATTTCTGTTGCTGGCATGCAACATAGTCAGGGAGGACAAACATACTATCCTAACGGTGTAGTGATCGATATGAAGAAATATAATAAAATCCTTGACTATAACCCTCATGAGAAAATGATTACAGTTCAAAGTGGGACTACATGGGAAGATATTCAACAGAAAATTAATCCTGATCACCTTGCGATTCGTGTAATGCAATCACAAAATATTTTTACGGTTGGAGGATCTATAAGTGTCAATGCCCATGGGAGAGATATTCGATATGGTTCGCTTATTGATACTGTTGAATCTTTCCGACTCCTTACTCCTCAAGGAGATATTATCAATGTCAGTCGAACAGAAAATAGTAACCTTTTCCCTCTAGTAATAGGGGGTTATGGTCTATTTGGTATCATTTTAGATGTCACAATGCATTTAACCGATGACGAACTCTATCAAATTCGTTCAAGATCAATCGATTATCAGGATTATCCTGATTATTTCATTCATGATGTCAAAAATAATGAAAATATCCGAATGCACATTGCTAGATTATCCGTAGCTCCAGATTCATTTCTACGTGATATGTATGTCACGGATTATGAATTAGCTGAAAATCAAAATAACTTAGCCAATTACTCTGAGTTAAAAAGAGATACACTTGCTGCACCTCAAAAATTCATGCTTGGACTTTCACGTTACAGTGATTGGGGAAAGAACCTACTTTGGGATATGCAAAACAAGTTATATGTTGGCCAAGATGGGAACTACATTACACGTAACAATGCGATGCGAGGGGACAGTAAATTTATGGAGTATGACAACCCAAGCAAAACTGAAATTTTACAAGAATACTTTGTCCCAATTGATGAGTTCTCTATGTATCTAGATGATTTACGGTCAATGCTTGAAAAAGAAGAACTAAATCTATTAAATATTACGGTTCGTTATGTAAATGAAGATAATGAGGCGGTATTATCCTATGCAAAAGAAGATATGTTTGCACTTGTTTTACTAATTAACCAAGGTAAAAGCAAAAAGGAAATTGAAAAAACCAAAAAGGTTATCCAGAAAATGATTGATGTTACCTTACAACACGATGGCTCCTACTATTTGCCTTACTATTCTTATCCTACCCAAGCGCAAATGGATGAAGCCTATCCGAAGAACAAAGAGTTTTTCGAACAAAAGAAACAGTTTGACATGAATGAATTATTTATGAATCTATTTTACAAGGAGTACAGTCAATGAATTTCCGTAAGTTTTTAATTGCCCAAAGCATTCTAATTGCAGCAAGTAGTGTAGTCTTTCCATTTTATTTATTATTGATTAAAAATGTTGGAGATAGCTACTCTCAATTTGGTTGGGCCTATGGATTGTTTACTTTAACCGCAGCGCTTACCTATCCAATCATCGGCCGACTAGGTGATAGGTATGGTGATAAGAAAATGCTACTTATTTACACACTAGGCACGGCTGCCGTAATGTTGCTTATACCACTTCTGTACGAGGTATGGCAAGTTTATATGATACAGACCATGATGGGAATCCTCGGTGCAATTCAAAAAAATACAGAAAAAGCCTTTTTGGCTAGAAATAATGATAATGAAACTGCAGGTGAACGAATTGGTAAATACCATTTACAGATTTCATTGTGGAGCGGTTTAGGGATTATTCTTACTGGTTACTTAATTGATTTCTTAACCATTGCAAGTCTATTCTATTTAATTTCTTTTGTTTATATCATAGCCTCTTTCGTCATTATTAAGCGGGAGAGGATTTGAAACAGTTCTAATTTTCATCGTTCACAAGGATTATACTAATGGTTTGGGTCTTTCCGAATACTCTTGATAGGATATAATTTTAAGACGTGCTAGAGAGTCTGGACCTTTAAACCATTGGTATAATGCTTAGAAAATAAAAAGGATAAAAGACAAATAAATCGATTTCAACATAAATAAGGGATTGTAAAACCTTCGTATAGAAAATCCTTTTTCCTAGAAGCTTACCTTTACCGTATTCTTCATTTCTTTTTAAAATAATTCTTTTAACTAAAATAACTTATCTATTTTTATTAATAATTGTAAGTAACAATTCTCTTGTTTTTTCAAAACTGATAAGTTCTCTATGAAAGTTTGAATAATTAGCTAATGAATCTTTTAAAAAGTAATAGTTCGGGTAAAGTGAAAAAAAGTCTTTATGTAGAATTTGCCTTTGATATTTAGGAATTTTCTTATTTGCTAGTACATAAGTAGAACTTCCCGCAATAAGCATACAAAATTCATTAAAATCAGCAGCCAACCAATTCTCTTCATCGATAATACCCACGAAATCTTTTTCAATTAGTTCAATATCTTCGTATGGGAATCCATTCGATAATTCTGTATGGTAAAGAATTTCTAGTTTACTCAATAAATCACTTTGCATGTCTTCCCATCCTATCTCTTTAAGCTTTTCAACTATCTCCTCTAAAAGCTGCATATTTTCATTATAAGACAAGCCTTCCTTCATTAAGGAGTAAAACTTGTTATTTTTATTAGAAATTACGTCTAGATCATATTTATCGGTTTACTTAAGTGTATTTGATAAGCTAAAACTGAGCCACCATCGCAGTTGAAAAGTGAGCCACTTTTATATGAAAATAATCCTAACTTCATAGAGTTAGGAGCGTATAGAGGTGATTTCTTTGGAGAAGAAACAAAAAGTTTTATTAGCCTTTCATAAAGAAAATAAGAGTCAACGTCAAATTGCGAAGGAGCTTGGGATTTCTCGGAATACTGTAAAAAAGTATATCGAAGAGGATCTTGAAAAAAGAAAGCAAGATATTCGAGAACTACCTATTACAGATAACTATGTAACGCCTCCGTCGTATAAAAAGCGAAAAGGCAATAAACGTGCATTAACACCTACGGTGATGAAACGTATTCGAAAAATGTTAAAAGATAATGAATTTAAACGGCAACATCAGATGCACAAGCAACAACTAAAAATGATTGATATTCATGAAAAGTTATTAGATGAAGGTTTTGAAATTAGTTATACCACTGTTAGAAATTTTGTAAATAGTGAGGAGAAACGTCAAAAAGAAGTGTTTATTCGTCAAAAGGCAACTGCTGGTCATGAGATTGAATTTGACTGGGGTGAAGTAAAATTAATCATTGATCAAACGTTACGTTCTCTTTCGATGGCGGTCTTTACCCTACCATATAGTAATGATCGATTTGCCTATTTGTATGAATCAGAAACAATGGTTTGTGTACAAGATGCACATGTAAAGTGTATTAACTATTTAGGCTTTGTACCAGAGGTATTTACATACGATAATATGCGAACTGTTGTAAAAAACTTTATTGGAACTGAGCGTGAGATTACCGATGGTATGAAAAATCTATCGATGCATTATCATTTTAAAATACGACTATGTGAACCGAGAAAAGGAAATCAGAAGGGGCATGTGGAGCGGAGTGTAGAATACATCCGTCGGAAAGCATTTGCCCATCGAGATACGTTTACAAGTTTAGAAGAAGCTCAGGCCTATCTAACAGAAATCAT